>JBAPTX010000137.1:0-16149 GCA_049282375.1 Calditrichia bacterium | reverse complement strand
AAATGGAACCGGCCGCAATATCCGGCAATTCTTGTGTTTACCCGGCTGCACGGCGGCGAAGCTTATAATGCAATTCCAGAATCCGCAGAATTAACCGCCACCTTGCGGTTGACCGATCCTGAATTATGGCAGCAAATTCATAAGGAAATTCAACAGGTGGACGCGAGTATCAGTAAAGCGCAAAAGCTCACCATCAAGTTTGAAGCATTTCCCGGCGCTCCGCCGGTTATTAATAATGCTAAACTGGTGCAGTGTTTACGTGAGAACTGGCATCAAGATGATGATCCGCATATTCAACTGGTAAGTGGTTTCCGCAGTATGGGTGGAGATGATTTCGGGTGGTATGCAAAGAATATCCCTGCCGTAATGATCCGGTTTGGGATCACGCCGGAGGGAAAAGCAGGCATTTCCCTTCACAGCAGCAGGTTTGATGTGGCGGAACCTGTCATAACATATGCTGTAAAGTTTATTGTTTTACAGTTGCAGCGTTGGCAATCACCCAAATAAATGCCGCTGCTTTTGTGAGAGCAACCTCATATAACTCCTATCAACAACTTTAAAGTTTGCATAACTGTATTATTTCCCTTCAGAATATTAGCTGATTCATTTGTGATTTGAAAAACAGCCTGTTACATCAGATTGTGGGAAGTTGGCAAAGTATTAGTAACCTTAAAATTTGAAATCGGCATTGAGGAGCCTGATGAGCATAAAAGTTAAAGATGGGCTGGATTTTGATTTATCAAAGCTCGAAGATCCGGCAAAAGCAATAGAACAGGAGTGGCTTTACGAAAACGATATTGGTAATTATGCGGCTTCAGGCATTATCGGGCTGAATACAAGAAGAAGTCATGGCCTGTTTAATATTAAGGATGATAATGATTTGCCTGCTTTTATCATCCTTTCCCATTTGCAGGAGGACTATTATCACGGACGCCAAAGCAGAGGGCTGTTTTGTGTAGAATATGAAAGTAAACTGGTTTGTGACGGATTTGGATTTTTGAAAAGTTTTAAATTTTTGGATTATCCGGTATTCAGCTATGAAGTAGATCAGGTTCGTATTAAAAAAAGGATTGTTTTAAGTAATTTTAGTCAGCGGGTTATTATTTCTTATTCCGTAACCGGTAATATTGAGCCGGGAAGCCGTCTGATTATTCGGCCGTTCTTTGCATTCAGGGAGGTAAACCGCAATATTCAACCGGATGATTATGTAACGACTGAACTTTTTCAGGAAAATGAACAATACCGTTTTCTGCCGTATCCGAATGCTCCGGAAGTGTTTATATGGTTTTCCGGCGGTGAACTGATTCATGCTCCATTATGGTATCATCGTTTTTATTATCGTAATGAAGAAAAAACGGATGCCCGGCAGGAGGACTTATTAAATCCCGGTTTTATAGAAATTCCGATTAAGGGTGAGACCCAAATTCACTTTTCAGTGGGATTACAGAAAATGCCCTGGAATAGAATTTTGGATGAGGTAAAGGATATTCCCTTTATGTAGTAAAACACCAGAGCTTATTTTATTAAAAAAGCCTGACGGCTAGCCGTCAGGCTTTCTAGTTTTAATTTGGAACGGTTTATTTCAGCAGCAGCATTTTCATTTCTTTTTTATAAAGCAATGTTCCATTCTGAAGATCTCTTGCATTCATCCTGCATAAATAAACCCCGCTTGCTGATTCATCGCCATTCCAGACGACCTCATGTATTCCCGCCGGCTGAATGGTTTTCGCCAAGCTTTTAACTTTTTGCCCCAGCAGGTTAAATATCTCAACTGAAACCCGGGCGCTTACCGGCAGGTTGTAGCGGATTGTCGTTGCCGGATTAAAGGGATTGGGAAAATTGGGTAACAACTGGAATGTTGAGGGGACTTGTGATATGCCGCCGCTTATGGCAGAAGGGGTAACGGTTTGCAGAAAATTATCAAGAGCAAAATAGTTGCTGCTGCTGCCCTGATATACAAATGCCAAATATGTATTCTGCAGGCGGTACGCTGAAAGATCAATCGCCAGCGGTTCCGAAAATCCATTTGCCGGAAGGGTATCGCCTTCACTGTAATAAAGAAGGGTATCCGTGAAACTGCTTTTCAGTGAATCCGTTGTGGAAGCCAGCAGCATGATTTTGTTTCCGCTGATGGCCCCGCTGCCGTAATCCCAGTAAAAATAGAGAGAATCGGAGAGAGAAAGTCTGGGGGAAACCAGCCATTCATCCTGTTGATTGTTTTGTCCGGGCAGCACACAGGCGCTGTACCATCCCCCGCCGGCGGGCCAGGAGGCCCGCTGCCAGCCGTTTATCGCCGGCAGGCTGTCCGTGTGATAAATCGTCCAATGATTCATCCCGGATTCAAAATCTTCCACCAAGCCGCTGTTAGCCGGAATTTCACTGAACTGCAGGTTCAATTTATTATTGCCGCTGATCTCATCGGCGCTGGTATCCAGAGCTGCAGAAATCTGCCACTCGCCGAACTTCCCGCTGCCCTGCCAGTCACCCAGATTAAGATCTATACTTTCCCCCGGCTGTAAGCTGTCCTGAGTCACTCCCCGATATTCGTACAGGTAATTGCCGCCCCGGGAGAAGAACACGGTTACGGAATCTCCGGCGGGACGCGCCTGACGGCCGAAATTTTTCAAGTTAATATGCAGGGGAAGCAGACTGTCTCCCGGAATCAGGTCGCCCTGACGAAATCCCGGTATCCCGACAATGGCAATATCTTGCTGTATCTGCTGCAGCGGCACCAGATACCGGGCAGTGTTCAGAATAAGCTGCTGCGCCTCGGCAGGCTGCACCGCCGCAATATTAAATGCCATAAAAACCACCTGGCTGTCGGCAACTACTCCGCCCGTGTTGGGCCTGCTACTGTTTTCAATAATAACCTGAGCAGGGGAGAGTGCATTTACCGCATCCTGATCTCCGTAACTGCTGTAGTTCAGCGGGATGGTTGCTGCCAGATTTGCTGTGATAGGGTGAGATGAATTCTTCACTTTCAAATTACCGGCATCATCTGTAACCCAGCCGTTCATTCGTAAAACAGTTTGTGCAAAGGGGTTGTTGCTGCGATGGTCGTAACCGATCTCACCCCCTTCGACGATCAGCCTGCCGCCGTTGTTCACATAATCAATCAGGTCATTCTGATGAACGGTGCTGCTGATGGGGGAAGAGTTCGCGCCTGAACTCCAGACCACCAGTTGATAATTGTTCCACTGCCCGCTGTTTGTCTGCGCACTGGTTTCCATTGTTACACCATATCCGGCGGATTCGAGTGTATTCTTAAATAAAAGGGAAGCGGCGCCGCGGTGTTTACTTCGGATGGTGACGTTTTCAGCTTCTTCCCGCCGGGAGTTTCCAAAGCGGCGCTCACCATTGTCATCACTGATTATCAAAATGCTGCCGGATGCCGGAAAAAGAGTGGCTTCCACCCAAAGGGTATCGTCGCCGGCCAGCCAGCCGCCGGAGACTGCCGGCGAATAGCCGTCCTTTGTAAAACGAATTTTCAGCGAATCGGCATAGACCTTCGGAAAAGCAAAAAAGCCGTTGGCATTTGTGAGAACAGACTGATCTTGCAGCGTTACGGTTATTCCGGCGGCGGTGGTGGTATCTGCCAGTCTTGCTTTACCGTAAACATATCCGCGGGGCAGCGGCTGTAACTGAACCGATATTTCTGTAAAACCGCTGTCCAGAACAGTAATATTGTGCAGTGTATCGGCTGAATAGTATTCGGCGGATACCACCAGATCGTAGCTGCCGGGCATCAGCAGACGGTAGAAATCCCCCAGATCCGGGTCGGAATAAACCGGCACATTGGGATAACCGATTACCTCAATTCCGGCTTCAACCGGCAGGCCGGTCTCGGCATCGGTAACCACTCCCCGGATGCCGTTAAATGCCTGTTCCATATAGGCCAGAAGAGATTCCCGGTTATGCTGCCAGTAATTTTCCAGGGTAGAGGCAGACGGTAATTTTATATTCGATAGTTCGATGGTTATTTCGCGGCCGCCCTCAAAAAAATACATCCAGTCCTGCCGGCCGCCATTCACCACATACCAGGCGCAGCCGTTGGTAATCCCGTTCGGCCAGCCGCCGTTCATCAGGTCCGGGTTTAGTGTGGCATAGGCTTTGGAAACTTTGATGAACCAGGCATCATCCGGGCACATGGAGTAACTGCCCGAAGGTGCACCATTATCCCAGGGATAATTGGCCACCTGGGCGCCGCCGTGAAAATTGGCGGACATTATAAAATTATGCCGGCTGGCATAAGCAAGCATTTCCTGCGTCTCCTTCTCGCGGCCTGCTGGGGTGTTAAACGGATCAACCAGCCGATCCGGAAAATTGCGGTTTAAATCCTTGCCGTTGGCGTTGTAGCGGGTAGCGCCGCTAACAGTGTTGTTGCCGCCATTATACGTCCCGTCCGGGTTGAACAGCGGGTTCAGGCAGATTTCCATATTATTCACCATATGGGTCACCCGGCGGCCTGCCACCGTGAGGGTGTCCCCATAATTTGTCAACAGGTAATCGGCCAGCTTCAGCAGCATAATGGCACCAACCAGCTCATCCCCGTGCATACTGCTGGTGTAGAAAAATTCCGGTTCCCGCTCTTCGGTATAAACATTGTCAGAAATTACCAGACTCAGTAAAAGACGATTTTCGGTGGTATAGCCGATGGTATCCAGGCGGCAGATCTGCGGGTAATTGGTGGCAAACTGTTCCATCATCTGCAGGTATCCGCCATAGGTCGGGTAGGAATCCAGCCGCAGCACGTCGGCTGTTTCACTGCTCATCCGGTGGTAATAAAGGCTGGAAGGAGCCGGCAGGATGGTAAAAGGGATTCCCAGTGATTTAAAATCTGCGAGTTCGGCTTCGTTGGCATAGGCAAATACCGTATCAGTGCGCACATTATCAAGCGAAATGATTCCGGCAATTTGATTGAAGTCGGTTATTTCCGTGACCGGGAATTTCAGGTAAAACTCCTTCGCACCGGCAAAAACCGGAATAACGAGCAGGAAGATCAGACAAATCCGCATTAATTTTTGACACATTTTTTTAAATCTCCCTTTCCAAGGTATAAATTGAAAGCGGCGGAAAGAACCGCCGCTTTTAAATGTGAACTTTCCTTTTATGCTTCACAAAATCATTTACTTCATCAGCATCAGCTTTTTAACCGCCACTTTACTTCCGGCCTGCAGGCGGTAAACATAAATTCCGGAGGCAACCGGTAAACCGGTCTGGTTGGTGCCGTCCCACTGAACCTGATAGAAATCGGAGGGCTGACGGCTGTTGACCAGTGTTTTTACCTTCTGACCCAGGGTGTTGTAAATGGTTAATTTTACATCTGCCGCTTTGGGAAGGGCATAACTGATAGTGGTGACCGGGTTAAAGGGATTGGGCCAGTTCTGTTCCAGTTTGAAGCGGGTTGGCTTGAGCGCGCCATTTTCGGCAATTCCTACGGCAACGCTGTCCACTCTGATGTGAACCGGAACATACCAGATGGTTTCATCGGGATCATTGCTTTCAATTTGAATGATGGCTTTAAAGTCGCCCAGCGGCAGACCATGGGTTTTTAACGCCAACTGCAGGGTATCGCTGCTCTGCGGTGCCAGCACGCCTGCCATGGGCGAAACCGTTGCCCAACTGTGCTTGCTGATCAGAATGCTCAAAGAATCCTGCAGATAATTTTCATTATGGGCAACTGTAAGACCGTCATCGGCTTCCTGGTTCTGCATTCCAACGGTATAGTTATGCAGCAGATTTGTCAGATGCAGATACTGCAGCATGATGTTGCCGTTTTCATACAGAATCGCTTCGAAGGTGTAGGGGCCTTCTCCGGATACGGTGTAAACATCCTGATAAAGGAAAATGGCCTTATTGCTTTCCTGCTGGAAATTCAGATCATCCCATAAGGGGGCAATCATCGCCCGCGGCGCCAGATTGCTGGGGAGTATAAAATTATTGTAGGCGACGGAGAAGGTGGTAAAACTGAGCCAGCCGTTGGTGCAGGCCCGCACCTGATTGTAGCTGTTCCCGTAAAACGGCATAACAAACCCGAGATTCAGCGGGTTGGAAATAGAGTTGTTTCCGGTTAACTGTACTTCGCTGCCGGTCTGGCTGATATCAATCCAGTTAAATTCGGGTCCGCCCGGTTCTTCACTGTCAATCCAGATATGTCCGAAATTATCGGCGCCGCCGGAACCCCGTAATTGGCCACTTTTGGAGCCGGCAATCTGCGCATTGAATACCAGTTCGCCGAGTCCCTCATTGTGAATCACCACCGGCAGCAACAGACTGTCATCCAGCGCCAGTTGCTGATAAAAACTGTCCGGGGAAACCGCAATATCCGGCGCATAAATTCCGCTGCCGTTTACAGTAAATTGGGCGGCAAACTGAACCGGGTCACTGTTTACAATGGTAAGCTCGGCGCTGTAAGGCTGCGGAATTTCCGGCAAAAAGGAAACGGCAACTTTTTTTGTCCGGTTGGGGGCAATGCTCAGGTTGCTGTCCTGCACAAAAAACTGCGGTGCGGATGATTCAATGCGCTGCACAAAAAGAGTATCCGGCCCGCTGTTATGCAACTGCAGTTCCTGCTCGGAAGTGAAATTCAGGTAAGTGTCGGGGAAATTTAAAGTATCCGTCATAATAACGATACGGGCGCCTCTGCGCACCGGCACATAAACATTCTGTTCCCAGAGATTGGCGGCGCTGTCCTGCATCTGCAGAGTAAACTGACAGTTCCCCAGATGAGGGATGGACGGGGAAAAAGATACCGGAAATTCCCCGGTAACTACGGTATCTCCGGGCGCAATGCTGCCAAAATTGCTCTGGGCATTGTTAATCTGCACCATAGTATCGGCGGTTATCAGATTTGCATTCACCAGTTGGGCGGGTTCAATTCCCACATTGGTGACCCGGAATTTCATCAGCAGCGATTCGCCGGCTTCGGGAATCCCGTTGCTGTTTCCTGCCTGATCGTCAAATACCGGATTCAGGCTGAACAGATAGGGACCATTTGCCGGAATGAGCTGCAGTGTATCAACATAGGGCTGGCGGTTGAACTTTGTTACCGTCAGGATCAGATCGCCGGGCACAGAAGGAATAGGATCCAGTTGTACGGTGGCCTGTCCGTTTGCCGCAGTCATTGCAGTACCGTAATTGGTGCCGTTCATGTAGAGAGACACCAGGGCGCTGTCTTCACCCACAACTTCCACCGGGAACTGATTGGTTCCCAGAAATACAACCGCATTATGGGTTACCGTTAATGCAGACGGTTCGCCCCAGTAGAGCATAGTGGAGGGGTCACCAAAAAGATGATAAATTTCAAAATAATATTTGGCGCGGGTATAACCGCCGTTCAGAACAGCCAGATTTCCCCGCAGGTTAAAGGCAGCCAGACTGTGGTAATCTTCCCAGAAAATGCCGTCGTAGGCTTCACGTTCCCAGATATCGTCCTCATCCCAATAGGTGGAATTGCTGGCACCGGTAAAAGCAAGAGCGCCGTTCTGAGTGCGCGCCCAGGTTTCGCCGAAACATTCGCTGAGTTCAAAAGATGCGGTCAGGCAGGCATTGGAAATTACAAAGGGGTGCATGCCGGTGTTGGTGGTGGCATTCACCATGGACTGGGAAACGGAAGGGCCGCCCCAACTGGTGGTGCTGCCGTGCCCGGAGTAGTTGAGGAGAAAGCGGCCGTTATTTACCGCATTGATGACATCCTGTCCGGTGGCATTGTAGGTAATGGCATAAAGTTTATCCGCCTGCAGATTGTTGGGGGTAAAATGGTTGTCGATAACATAATTATGGCTGTTTTCCGCTACAGTGTAAAATCCGCCGTCATCGGTCGCGGCAAAAGTGCCGTGATTGAGAAAGGCAGTCTGTGCGAATTCATATTTTTCATGGGGCAGGATTTTGTTCAACTGGCTGACCAACTGCGGTTCCGCCTGGGCGGAAAGGCGCCCCATGTAAATATCCGGAACGTAATCGCCGGCTGTTATAGTAACATAATACAGGTCTGTTACATGCGAACCGGTTTGCCCGGTGAATGTGGGAATCTGTTCCTTGTCCCCGGCAAACACCACAAAGGTTGGCGGGTTGGGGCCGTTGTATAATCCCTGAATATAAGCCTGGATAGCGGAAGTGGTATTGCCGATTGCTGAAACCGGTGTGGCAGTCACTTCAAACCCCATCTGCTGCTTCCATTCAATCAGCGGCTGCAGCGCATTCAGGAAAGCATCATGATAGATCAGCACGTAGTGAACAGGATACTGCGTCAGGTCCCCGCGGATGGGCTGATAGTTGAGCACCATCTTTTTCAACACAGATTCAAAATATGGAGACTGATATTTTTTATGAATTTCCCGGGTCGAGCTGTAATCCGCGCCGCTGAAATTAATTTTAAGGCGGGCAGTTTTAGCCACTTTAATGCGGTTCGCTGCCGGCAGGTACTGAACGGGATTGATACTCAGCCTCATTAAACGGTGACCGCGCAGATTTCCGGCATCCTGGATAACAGCAAGGGAAGTGCGCTGAAAACCGTCTGCACTATAATAAGCATCATCCATTTTGAAAATATGGTTCTGCAATGCCTCTTTTGTTTTTTCAATGGGCCCCTGATAGGGCAGCACCGGCTGTTCAAATCCGTAGGCAGTCAGGTCCACTTCTTCGTACTGCACAGACAGGACTTCTACATTAACAGCGGCACCGTAGGGGATATCCAGCAGCTTGTGTACTGCCGGCAATTTTGCCTTTCCGGTTTCCAGTAAATTTCCTTCCATTCCGTTCAACCGCAGCTCGGTAAAACTGCCCCAGGGGGTTTCGGCGGCGGCGGCAGTTATTTCACTCAAATCCAGTTCCACTTCCAGCCCGGAATCATCCGAACTTACCACGGAAATATTGTTGAAGCGGTTATTCTGCAAAAAAATGGTTTCCTGCTGAGCAACGGCAAAAGCGGCCATTAATGCGATCAGGAAAATGCTGGTAAACAAATTTTTCATACTACCTCCAGTGGCTGATAAAAATATTAACCTGATTTATAATACCTGACGAACGCCCTCATTATCGGATAAATAGAGGGTTTACTGAGAAAACGATCGGCTGCAATCCGATATTTCCATAAAAGAGCTGCACAATTTATCTGAAAAGAACAAAATTTCGTGTAAGGAAATTATCATTGATTATCAGGGAACCCGGTCATGCTTCAGCTTTGATGAGTCGTTCAATGATCTGCAGCGTATTTACCCCTTCCGCTTCCGCATTGAAATTAGTAACAATGCGGTGCCGCAGCACCTGTACCGCTGTTTGCTGAACATCCGTAATTTCCGGCGTATAACGGCCTTTTAAAGCCGCATAAGTTTTTGCACCCAGAATCAGGTATTGGGACGCCCGGGGGCCTGCGCCCCAGTCAATCCAGTTTTTAACATATTCAGGTGCTTCAGGGTTTGCCGGGCGGGTGCGGCCCACCAGCCGCACTGCGTATTCGATAACATTATCGGCTACCGGCATTTTCCGGATGGCCTCCTGAAGTTCCAGAATTTCTTCCGCCGCCATTACTTTATTCAATTCCGGCAGATAATCGCTGGTGGTGGATTTTACAATCTGCTGTTCCTCCTCAAAGGAAGGATAATCGATCCACAGGTTAAACATAAAGCGGTCCAGTTGCGCTTCCGGCAGCGGATAGGTGCCTTCCTGTTCGATGGGATTCTGCGTAGCCAGCACAAAAAACGGTTCAGAAAGCAGGTGGGTTTCTCCGGCGGCGGTTACTTTGTGCTCCTGCATGGCTTCCAGCAGCGCCGCCTGCGTTTTCGGCGGAGTACGGTTGATTTCATCCGCCAGCACAATATTTCCGAAAATGGGGCCTTTGATAAAGCGAAAGGATTTTCGGCCGGTGCCCATATCGTCTTCGATGATTTCGGTGCCGGTGATGTCGGAAGGCATCAGGTCCGGGGTAAACTGAATGCGGCTGAATTTCAGGTCCAGCACCTCCGCCAGGGTGCTGATCAGCAGGGTTTTGGCCAGCCCCGGCACGCCCACAATCAAGCAATGTCCGCGGCTGAATAATGAAATCAGCAGTTGATCTATAATTTCCTGCTGCCCGATAATAACTTTTTTTATTTCAGTATTAATTTTCCGGTAGGCTTCCGTTAATTGAACCAGCGCTTCGCCTTCATCTTTAAACTTTCTTTCAGTGGCCATAAACTCCTTTTCCTGCTTAAAAATTCATTCAAGTTTAAGCCACAGCCCCTGCATAATCAAACTTTTTTTAAATTCCTGGAGAACCTGCAATTAGGCAATCTTTCCGGATCACCCCACAAGCGGATGGTGGTTGCTAAGTGTCTGTGGAGCAAAGAAATGGATAACTAACCCCACCCTTGCTCCCTCCCCTTATGCGATAAGGGGAGGGGCCGGGGCAGGGATTAAGCAGGTGTGAATTCCCTTACTTCATCAGGATCATTTTGCCGGTTTGCTGGTAACTGCCGGCGCGGAAGCGGCAGAGATAAATACCGCTGGCCGCCTGGCCGCCAAAGTCATTGCGGCCGTCCCAGACGGCCTGCTGCCTGCCGGCACTGTAACGGCCGTTTACCAGGGTGCGGATACAACGGCCGGTCAGGTCGAATATCTGCAAATTAACCTCAGCATCCTGCGGCAGATCGAAGGCGATGGTGGTTGTGGGGTTAAATGGGTTGGGATAGTTCTGGTGGAGCCTGAATTCCGCGGGGAGTGGCGCAATGGATACGTTGGCTGTGCTTACACCGGCGGCAAGGTTTTCGCCAGCGTTTTGACCAGGCATAAAATAATAAGTTTGCACATTTACCGGCTGTTTTTCCAAACCCAGCAGCAGATTATGCAGACTCTGCAGTCTTAATCTCACAGTTTTTCCCTGCCGGGGCGCAAACATCTAAAGGTGAACCAAAATCGGATTGTATATATTTTTGATCATCAGGGTCAGAACCGGCAACAGCAATTACTTCATCATACATCGCCGGGTATATTTCATATACACCCCAAAAGGGATAGTTATGACCAAGTTCACTTTTATTGTTAGCGGCAGAAGCTATTAAGATACAACCCATATCATAGTATGCAAAATCAATTGCTGCTTTTATTACCGGGCTGTCTCCAAAACCACCCCAGCTCATATTAATAATATCGGAACCGTCAGCGGTAGATGGATTATTGTCAGGATCAGCAGCTTTCCTTATGGCTTCTGCTAATCTATAATCCACCCCAACCCCTAATTCGTTTGTTGCCTTCAATGTCATAATCTGAATTCCATCGTTTCCACTAAAACCGCCCCCGGCCAAACCGGCAATACCGGTATTATTATTAGTAACCGCGCCGGCAACTCCCGCCATCATTGTACCATGTCCATTATCATCATTAGGAGGATCACCAGGAGATATAAAATTATAACCATAATTTCCAAATGGATCAGTCCACAGGTTTGCCGCTAAATCAGGATGAGGCGAAATATTATCAGAACCTAAATCCGTTCCGGTATCCACAAAACCAACGATTACCGAGGAATTACCGGATTCAATATTCCAGGCTAAATCTGCCTGTATTTTACTCAAGGCCCACTGGTTATCATAAAATGGGTCGTCAGGGTTTGAATCACTTTTATAAATATAAGTAGGACCTGCATATTGAACTTCCGGTACATTCTGAAAAGCAATCACAACTTCATCAACCGTGTAATTTGTATCGAATTTTGCATGGTAATACAGGGGAAATTCCTCCAAATCACTATTGAATGTCGATTCCAATACAGAAATTGAGTATTGTTGGGCAAGCGCATTAAACCAGCTTTGGTCAGTAGTAATAATACCATTATCACTATGTATATTACCGAAAGATGTCGTCACTTTTAAATTCAATTCACCGTTAACATAGATTGAATCCTCCTGCGCAAAAAGAATCATAGGAATAATAAAGACTGTTATGAATATAAGGCTTTTTTTTAGTTTTAACATTTTATTCTCCTTTTTATCGTATTAAAAACATTTTTTTGATTATTTTTTGTTTATTAAAATTCAAGCGGTAAAAATAAATTCCCGAGGCAAATTTTCCGGCATTCCAGTTAAGCCGGTATTCACCGGCAGGTTGATATCCCTCGTAGAGTATATCAACAATTTTCCCGGCGTTATCCAATATATCAAGCTTTACATTTCCGCCCTTAAATAAGCCGTATGTAATAGTAGTAATAGCATTAAAAGGATTGGGATAGTTTTGCTCAATATGAAAATCATGAATAGTTGCCGGGTTATTGGCAATTAAATTCACAATTTCATATTCTACAGCTAAATAGGGTTTAGATCCTACTGTCGTATTTCCGCTGTAGAACTCCAACCAATCCCCTAATAAGTCAAAATCAGTATCTATAGTAAAACGCATACGGTATTGGTTATAAGATCTGCCGTTTTGCACATCTTCCCTTAAATAAGGTGTAACATCCAGGATTTTATATTCTACAACTGCATTATTGGAAATAACACCAATATTAGTATGCAAGGTTTGCGGATCGCCGGGATCACCGGCAGTCCAGTCACCCAAATCAAGGTAGCTACCATAATTTATATGATCCAGCACGCAAAAATGGGTATCTCCACAGGCAACATTCCATACCGGAAATGTATGAAGTTGGCTATTACCAATTGCTTCATATTGATATATTCCAATAACCGCCGACAAAATATTTATTGAATCCGAAATTGATATGGAAGACGGGTTAAAGCTAAGATAAGAACGTGCATAAACTTCCTGCTGTAAAAATAAATCAAATCCGTCACCGGGAATAAATTGAAAAGAATTTGTGCTCATAGAAAATATTCCTGAAGACGGTCGATAGCCAATACTACCATCCAATTCCGGCACAGACCATAGGGTATCGGTAATTACCTGTGCGAACAGAAAAGCTGATAAAAGTAAAATCAGGAAAATTATTGATTTCAAGTTTTTCACCTCCTTTTAAAATTTTTTATTCATGCATAAAATTTTTTGTGTGATTATGGATATTTCAAATAAAAATATATTGTGCTTCTAACGCCGAGCATAACCGGAACGAACGCTGAAGAAACTTCAATGCGCCAAAAAACGCCCGCGTGAAGTTTCCGCGTTGATGCTGTTGTTATGCCTTTTTACTATGAAGCAAAACATGAACTTCTCCAGTTTCTGCAATTTTATTAAATGAAATTTCACGAGATAATCCATCTACTTCAAAATTCACACTTGCTCTTGTAGCGATATTTTTACCATCAGACAAACTATCATAAGTCCTAATTTCTGACAACGGAAGAATTTCTTTTTTAACAGAAATTTCTCCAGTAAACATTATTTCCCGAATCCTTATTTTTCCAAATTTAGAATCAATGACATAATGGCTATCATCGTAAGGATATTGCATCCTTAGTTTTACTTCTTTTGAATTTTTGTCAGAAAAAAGTTCATCATAAATGCTATCAATACTATTTATCGCTAAGTGAAAAACTTCAAGAATATTTAAATATTTCTTTGTTTCGGTTGATTGTAAGATTGGGCTTTTAAAATCTAATTTTTTAAATATTTCTTTAATATCCGATTTGACTTCTTCTGGTTCGTCATCAGACAATAGCAAAAGTGCTTCATCAAGTCTTCCACCTTTAGTAAATATTTTTATTGTTTGTGAAAGCAACCAATCTCGATTTTGTTCTAAATCAGTTGGTGTAACTGTTCTAATTTCAATTCCTGCTTCTTCTGCATATTCTTCTGCACCTGTAGAAAAACCTGTTGTCGAAACAGCAATTACTTTATTAAAACCAAACCTGTCTCTTCTTCCTAC
Source organism: Calditrichia bacterium (assembly GCA_049282375.1). Lineage (GTDB taxonomy): Bacteria > Calditrichota > Calditrichia > RBG-13-44-9 > RBG-13-44-9 > JBAPTX01. Next base: position 2,357 of record JBAPTX010000137.1, on the reverse strand, counting down.
AAGTTGTTCAATCCATGAGCCAGGTGCTGGTCCTTCTGATGGTCTGTCACGACATTCAATAAGCCACTTAAGATCGGTAGTTCCTATTTTACCTTCTACTTCAATATCAAATTCTGCAATTTGTATTCCGTCATCATTATAAACCTTATCATTTGTTTTAAGGTTTATGTTTTCTGGAAGTAGGATCTTTTCGATTTGTTCTACAAATATTTCTAAAAGTTTTCCAGAGTTTGACATTTTTTACATTTCCTTAGAAGGAATATCCATTGTTTTCCCGTGTAGTGCTGCCAGGCCACACTGGCATAGGAGTGAGTGCTGAACATGGTAATGCAGGGAGACTCATCTTTACAGCCTTCACTGGCATGGGGTGACTGCCACAGGCAGGTATAGGTGGTGTTATATAGGTTGTATTTGGCACAGTGAATATAAGAGTCGTTGGGAGCGGACCAATTAACCTCCGTATTCTCCTGCTGCCAGCAGAATACCAGGTTCCGGTGATACGGCTCATTGGAGGTAATGGACGGATTGCTGATCCCGGCTTCACTGGCGGCAATGCCGCTGGCAATTTGCTGGAAACCCGTATCATCGCGGCGCAAGATGTTCAGGTCATAGGTATCGTTTCGCTTAGGAAACCATAACTACTATTATTTAAGGATGTACAGGAATACAGTTCATACCCATTTGCTACAATATCCGGTTTAATTCGACCATCATCAGTTGGCCCCCAACTGCTAAAATCAGTCATTACGACATCACCTGTTTGGGAATAACCGCCATTAATATCATAGACCGCCCCAACAGTCAAAACATTTTTTGCTGTTGCTAAACCACCCGGAATGCAGTCGAAATGACTTAAACCGCCATCAGGGTCCCTGGTGGTAGTGCTCCAAATCCAGGCGGTGTCCGCCGGGCTCCAGACATAGTGTCCACCGTTAGGTCCAGGTCCGTTATCAGTCCGATCATTTCCAACCGCAACAACAATAAGATGATATGGTCGATAAAAATTAATATAATCGTCAACAGTATCGCTTCGACTGGTATAAAATCCGAAATTGAAATCCTCGGTTTCACTAATAGTTTCATCTCCATACCAAAACCATACCTCAAGTGAATCATCATAATCCCATCCAGCAGTAATGCTATAAGAATGATTTGAAACATTTGTCCATACCGGCGAAAGGAATATCTCAGATAAATCTGCTCCCCAGTCATAAGCATCCAAATTTGCCTGGTATGCCATTCCTTGGGCGTTTGCAGAAGAACCCGTGGCAATCATTGTTCCAGCAACATGAGTGGCATGATAATTCGGTTTACTCGCCGTATCTTGCTGGATTACTCGTCCAACAAGTTCTTGATGGGAATTGCGAACCATCCCTCCATCCCAGATGGCGGCAGTAATACTGGTACCGTCCAGAAAATAAGGAAATTGCCAGACTTCATCGGTGGAAATAGTTTCTGCTGCATCCAGGTTATTCGTTTTAAAATAAACTGGTCTGCCATTCTGAAAATATTGCAGTTCAATCACTTTATGATTTTTGTCCTCAACGCGAACAGGCAGGTTATGTCTTTGTGCAATGGCAAGAGCCTGCTCCCTTTTTTTCTTCCATCTTTCAAGACTGGCTTCACCAGCCTTCCGGGCTTCTTCAATTTTTGCCCGTGGATATTTCACTCTTATTTGCTCTTCGGTCATATTTTGGGTTTGTTTCTGCGCAATGCTGCCACTAATCATCATAAATAAAAAGCACATTAATAGTGTCAATTTGGAAAAATTCATGATATGCTCCTTCTTCCGGCCGTTAATTTTCTTTATATTAACGGCGCCCGTTTAGTGAGTTAGTTTTTGGGTAAGCCCGGTAGGTGCCCTTTACACCAGCCGGGCTTTTTTATAGTGTGTATTGACAAAAGCACAAGCATAGGCATCACCCCCTTTTTGGAAGATTTAAACTCAAAAGACCGGACATAATATTTTCAAAACCACTTTCATATTTTACAGTATTCATAATTAAATTAACGATTTCTTCTTATGCGTATTATATTTCCGTTTCGGATCCCAAATCCTGCCACAATTACCAGGTCGTTTTTAATATCCAAATCATAATAGGTCATGCCATAGTCACCCAACTTGTAAAATGCCCAGCTTTCACCATTAAAATGAGTCAGAACACCCCGATCACCGCAAGCCCATATATCGTTATCGGCTATTCCCCGGATTCGATTCCACCAGTTGGGCGGCAGTGCTTGTACTTTTTTCCATTCTTTATTGTCGTAAACCCAAATATTATTTCCACAGGCGTAAGTTCTATTTAAATTTTTCATCCATACAGAATGAACCTGAATCTCCGAAGGCCATGGTAAAC
>JBAPTX010000136.1:0-2334 GCA_049282375.1 Calditrichia bacterium | reverse complement strand
TTCCACATCCTGTTCGGTTTGCAGGATGGGATTGAGTTTTTGGAAAATGCGGAACGCTTCTTCTGCCTTTTTCATTCGCGCCAGCGCCATCACTCCCCAGGTGGCGGCATGGGTGTAAACACCGCCGTTTTCCCGCAGGCCCGGCGCATAGCGGGTGATATAACCGATAAACGGGTCCGGTTTTGAAAATGCCGGAGAAAAAAGCTGCAGCCCGTTATCGCTTTCCAGGTGCTTGAGAAATGCGGCGGCAACCTGCTCCGCCCGTTCCGGTTTGGCCACCCGGTTGATTATGGCCCAGGTTTGGGACATCAGGTAAATTTTACATTCCTCCTGGGAAGGATCGCCGATGGGAGTGCCGTCATCCTTAGTGGCGGCAAGATACCACTGCCCGTTCCAGCCGGCGGTGTTGAGGGCCTCCTTCAATTCTGCCGCTCTTTGGCGGTAGCGGACGGCCCGCTGCGGGTCCGGCTGACTGCTGTGTTTCTCCAGAATTGCGGACCAATCCTGCAGCACGCCGTAGAGAAACATTCCCAGCCAGATGCTTTCCCCCTTCCAGTCCAGCCCCACCGCACTGAAACCGTCGCACCAGTCGCCTTCGCCAATCAGGGGGAGCCCGCGGGGGCTGAAGCGCTCCAGCACCACATCAATGGCGCGGATGCAGTGCTCCTGCAAACTTGCCATTCCTTCATCATAAAACGGAACTGACTGCTGCAAGGCCTCATAATTGCCGGTTTCCCGGAAATAGCGGTTCAGCATGTAAGGCAGCCAGAGCAGATCGTCTGTCATGTTGGTGGCCAGCCCCTGTTCAGTTAGCGGGTGCCACCAGTGCAGCACGGTACCTTTGGTGAACTGATGACGGGCATTCAGCAGGGCATGGTCCAGCATTTTCTGCGGATCGTGCGCCAGCCAGATCTGGCTGGACTGCATCTGATCGCGAAAGCCGTAGGCGCCGGACTGCTGGAAATAGCCGGTACGCGCCCATAAATGGCCGGAGATGACCTGATATTTCAGCCAGATATTCACCAGCAGGTCGAAAGAAGGATCGGGAGTTTCAACCGTAGTGCAGCCGGTTATCTCCCGCCAGTAATTTTTTACGTTCTGCAGTTCGGCGGCAGCGGATTCCAGAGAAGAATATTTGGAAATCAAACCGGAGAACTGTTCCTCGGCAGGCTGCTGTAAATTATAATCCGGCTGCCCCAGCAGAAAAATCACGGTTTCTTCCGCTTGCGGCGCCAGTTCCAGGTTAACGGCCAGTGCTGCGCAGGCATCCTGAAATCGTCCCTGATGCTGCGTAAAATTTCCATCAATAATGCCTTTTGGATCGTGATAGCTGCCGTGCCGTCCAATTAACGCATCTTTGCTGGTATCCCACCCGGCCGGCAAACGGTTGATACTGTGAAATCCCAGGTAGGGCCAGTCGGTATTCCAGTGGCCGCGGGAGGTGGGTACTTCCCACAGGGTTTTTGTCGCATAAATTGCCTTCAGCTTTTCGGAGAAAGCTGTTTCAATAAAAATTTTATGAAATTCCCGGTTAATGTCCGGTGCCGCACCAAGATTCCATTCCAGGTAGGAGCAAAGCTGAAAATGCTTCTCTCGTATGCCGGTATTTTTCAGCTTTACAATCCAGATTTCCACTGAATCTTCCCGCGCGGCAAACAGCGTCCATTCGGTTTTAAAATCTTTGAATTGCTGTTCAAATACGGTGTACCCCAGTCCGTGACGCGCCCGGTAGCGGCGGTACTCCGCCTGAACGGGCTGAAAAGAAAGCGAACGCAGTTCACCGGTTTGCAAGTCCCGCAGATACAGCCATTTGCCCCAGTCGTCCCGCACCAGGTCCTGATTCCAGCGGGTCAGCCGGTTCAGTGAAACATGGGTGCGCCAACTGAATCCGCCGCCGGCCTGGCTGACCACCAGCCCGAAATCCCCGTTTGAAATAACGTTTGTCCAGGGCCGGGGTGTATCCGGGCGGGTAATAACATATTCATATCCGTCGGGCGAAAAATGCCCGTAGCGGTTTTCGAAATCGCCGTATTTACGGGAAGTTGATTGCATGAAGTGCCTTTTTTAGAAGCCGATTCCCAGGGTAAAGCGGTGGGTCTGTTCCAGAATACCATAATCCGCCCAGCCGTAATCGAATTTAAGGGAGTAGGCGGCGTAGCCGATTTCCAGACCGGCGCCCAGCACCAGCCCGCCCTCCAGGTCTTCCATCAGCAATTGCCGGTAGCCGCCGCGCAGGTATATCAGTTCCCGGAAAGCATACTCGGCCCCGACATTCAGGCTTTCAGTATTGTCATTGGGGTGATTGGCATCCATTGCAATCCACAGGGTGTTTTC
>JBAPTX010000135.1:0-4593 GCA_049282375.1 Calditrichia bacterium | reverse complement strand
GTGTGCAGGTGCAGTCCGATGGCGCCATTTTCTGGAAAATGACCACCGGCAATCCGCCCATGGCCTCCTACAAGGATATTTTCAGTGAAGAACAGCGATGGCAACTGGTCAATTATATCCGCAAACTCGCGCGGGTAGAAGATTCGGAAAATAGCGGCGGCAAGTAAATGCCATGTGCAGGCGGATTTATCCGCGGCATTTTTATCCTTAATTGAGAAGGAAAAAAGATCGTTCATTTTTTATCCAATTTATAATAATTGCAATAAAGGGCTATTGTTTTTCCCGTGAGATAGTTTCTATTGCCCCGCTGCAGTTGAGAAGAAGATGCTCTCTGTTTCCGGACAATATCATGCGATTTTTTTGAATAAATCACCTTCTGCGGTTTGTATTCAGCAGGCACAAATAATAATCAGCCCGCCTTTTTTTATTTTTCCTTCCATTATGAAGTACTGGAATCCGGTTAATAATCCGGCATTGTTGCAGATTCCTCAAATTTCCTGAAAATTGTTTAAATCGCATCGGCCTGAATAGCCTTTCTTTTTTTAGTTCCGTCCGGCACAAGTGCTTAGCCGCAACCCGGTAAAATTACCGAGAATTCGGTTGTTTTAGCACGGGTGCATTTTTATGTTAAATTGAATGAATTTTAAAGTTTGTTGAATCCCAATTTTAATAAATATATAAGGGAACAATCCTGTTTCCGGTGTTCAGGAAAGAATCAGATGAACGAAAGTTCTTTTTGGAAGTCCTCTTCACTTCTTAATAATAATAATGCGAATAAATTAATAACCGCATACCTTTTTATATCCGGAAAAAACCTTTAAAAATAAATTAAAGGAATGGGGTAGGGATGAATAAATTTTACCATTATGTACTTTCTGCTGTTCTGCTGCTCGTGGGAATTTCCGCCGGCGCTGCGCGTATTTCGGAAAGGCTGGATCTGGCATTACAGGCGGCAAAGGGGGATAATACCCCTGTCCGCTGCCTGGTTGTACTGCGGGATCAGGTGGATATTGTAAAAATGGATCGGGAAATGTATGCCAGCCGGGTTTCGCCTCAGGAACGCGCCTACCGGGTTATTACCTCACTGCAGGAAAAAGCCGGGGCCACCCAGTCTGTTTTGCTCAGCTTTTTAGAGAATAAAGCATCAGCGGAAGTTTTAAGCGTGCAGCCGTTATGGATCGTTAATATGCTGGTTGTGGAAGCGCTTCCTTCAGTGATTATTCAACTCAGCGGGCGTCCGGATGTGGAATTTCTTGATCTGGATGCCCAACTGGAATGGGATCAGCCCGAAGATGAACATCCGGCCCGCAGCCGTACCAACTCTTCTGAAATCGGCCTGCGAGTGATAAATGCCCACAAGTTGTGGGAGATGGGCTACAGCGGTGCAGGACGTCTGGTGATGGGGTTGGACACCGGCGTGGACGGGAATCATCCTGCCCTGAGCTCCCGCTGGCGCGGAAATCAGCCCGGTATTCCCGCTTCCGCAGCCTGGTTCGACCCCGATGGCTCCAGTTTCCCTTTTGATAACAATAGTCATGGCACACATACTGTGGGCACCATGTGCGGACTGGATACGGTCAATCACGATACCATCGGAGTGGCTTTTGGCGCCCAGTGGATTGCCGCCCGCACCATCGGGCCTTCCGGAAATTTCACAAGTATGAATATTTCAGCCTACCAGTGGGCAATGGATCCGGATGGCAACCCCTCAACAAATGCGGATATGCCCGATGCCATTGGCTGTTCCTGGCAGGACCCTTCTGCCGGCGACTGTAATCCGACATACCAGTCAGCCTTTAATGCGGTTGAGGCTGCCGGAATTGCCATCTGTTTCTCGGCGGGTAATCAGGGTGGAGCCCCGAATTCGTCCACCATCACTGTTCCCAAAAATATTAATACGACGCTGGTAAATTCCTGGGCAACCGGTGGCATTGACGGCAACAGTCCCAACCTGACCGGTTACAGCAGTTCCAGCAAAGGCCCTTCACGCTGCGGCGGGGTGGGTTCACTGCTGATTAAACCGGAAGCCTGCGCGCCGGCAGTCAGCGTACGCTCTTCTACTCCCGGCGGGCAGTACGGAACCAAAACTGGCACCTCCATGGCCTGTCCACATGTGGTGGGCTCAATTGCCCTGCTCAAAGAGGCCTTTCCCACCAGAACCGGCCATGAAATTAAAATGGCTCTGTACCTGACTGCGCGGGAATCGCCTTCCGACCCCTACCCCGGAGAAGACAATACTTTCGGGATGGGAATTATTGATATTTTTGAGGCTTTCAATTATCTCGGGATTCCCAATCCCCCGGAGAGTCTGACCGCCTACAGCGACTACACCATGCCAAATGCCATGCTGCTGAACTGGATAAACCCGACAAATTTCAGTAACGGTGATACCTTGCTGCCATCCGATTATCAGATTTTTATTGAACGGGATTCCCTGCTTATCGATTCACTCCCGGGCGGTACCAGCCAGTATCTGGATACCGGTTTAAATGACGGTCAGTTGTATGAGTATTCTGTTTTTGTAAAGGCGGACAGCCTGCAGCGGAGCAGTCAGTCCGTGCAAACCGCCTGGATTGCCGGCGGTTCTCCTGTTCCGCAGCCGCCATCAGAAGCCGGAATTTCGCTGCTGGAAAATGAACTCCATCTTCGCTGGCGGAACCCGGCGTTGAATATTGACGGGACACCCATGGATGATCTGGCCGGTCTTTTTCTTTATCAGGACGGCATGCTGGTGGCAGTTTTGACCCGAACCAGTGCGGACAGCGGACGCTTGGATTCTACGGTTATAATGAACCCGCCGGTTGGCTTCCATATTTATCACCTCAGAGCTTTTGATAATGAATCGCCCCAGAATGTCAGTCTCCTGTCGCCGGGTTTGATCACGCCGCTTAATGCGCCGGTCGGGGATGGCTTTTACCTGCCCGGAGCCCCCAACGGGCTCATCTGGAACAACCGTTTTGCCGATGTAAATGCCAGAGCGGTTCAGCCGCCTTCGCCGCCCTACGCCCTGAACCTGAACGGAAAGCCTGCAGGAGGCGATACTCTGGAATTATACCCGGTGGACCTCTCCATGATGCAGGGGAGCTCAATTGTATTTGCCTACTATTATCAGCCGCAGGGGCAGGGGAATGCACCCGAAACCGGCGACAGTCTTACGGTCACCTTCCGCAACAGCGAGGATGAATGGATTATTGTGCGTCAGTATCCGGGCAGTCCCCTGCAGCCGTTTCAGCAGGAAATCATAGATGTTGAAAATGCGCCTGCCGGCAGCGGAACCTTTATGCACAGCCAGTTCCAGGCGCGTTTTACCAACATCGGCTCACCCAGCGTTACTTCTCCCAATGATGACTGGTTTGTGGATAATATTGTGCTGGGCCTGCAGAGTGCCCGCATTGCAATTTCACAGGATTCTCTGGTCTTCCCGGACACGGAAGTGGGGGATACCGCACGTGTTTCATTTGCCATTCAGAATCTGGGTCTGGATACCCTGCATATTTTTCAGATATTCAGTACCGAACCCGCATTTTTAACTGATACTTCAAATTTAAAATTAAGCGCCGGTTCGGTTTCTCTGGTGGAAGTGGCGTTCATTCCCACCGGGATTGGGGCTTTCAGCGGAATGATCAATTTGGTGAGCAGTGATACTTCCCGCGACACCCTGAGTATTCCTGCCGATGGTCTGGGGATTCCGCCGGTGGGTATTGCGCAGGAGAGCACCGCTCCCCGCCGTTTCGCCCTGAGCGCGAACTATCCCAACCCATTTAATCCCAGCACCACCATCAACTTCCAGATTCCTGAAAGCGGGCAGGTTTATTTACAAATATTTAATATGCTGGGCCAGCGGGTGCGCACTTTAGTAAGTAATCATCTGGAGCCGGGCAGCTATCAGGTGGTTTGGGACGGGCTGGGCGATAATGGTCAGCCTGCCGCCAGCGGAATTTACTTGTACCGCCTGCAGGCCGGCGCTTTTCAAAAAGAAATGAAAATGATTTTAATGAAATAAGCCGTATCAATTTTATTCCAACCCCATAAACAAAAGGTGTGCTGCGGCTCTATTTTCGTATAGGATAATAATTGTTAAACTCATAATAAAACATATCAAAACAGGAGAGATTCCATGAGAAAATGGATTTCAATAATTGCAGCAGTTTTGCTGTTGTTTGCCATTCAAGCGCTTTTTGCGGAAGGGGATAACACACCGGATCAGAAGATTCATCCTTATCTGCAAAATTTATTATCCGCTGCGCCGGACAATGAAAAAGTGCCGGTTTATGTGGTGATGAAAGAGCGGTTGAATTTAGAAGATTTTTCTCAATTAACCCGCGGTTTAACGCGAAAAGACCGCCGCACGGTTGTGGTAAACCGGCTGAAATCGTATTCTGCGGCAACCCAGCGGCAGGTTCGCGCCTACCTTTCTCAGGCGGAAAACAGGGATCAGGTGGAAAATGTGCGGATAATCTGGGCCATCAATGTAATTGCTTTCCGGGCCACGCCGGCAGTAATTAATGATCTGGCTGCTTTTGATGAAATCGGGGAAGTCCGTTATGACGCCAAATATCCCATTGATGAATTAATTGATGATAACGGTATCAC
>JBAPTX010000134.1:0-5958 GCA_049282375.1 Calditrichia bacterium | reverse complement strand
GTCCAACGGGTTGACTTACTTAATTGACCGCATGAAGGGTCAGCAGGTGTATGCCCATATTACACTGGAAAAAGGTGAGCGGTCTTTGCTGGCGGAACTGGCCAGTAATCTGCTGTAAAAAACACATTATTTTTAAAAGATTTAATAAACTGTATAATAGTATGTCATGTTGAGCTTGTCGAAACATGAGCCGTTCCTTCCACAATGTGGCCACGGTGGCTCGAAAAACATGACGAAAAAGATTGTTATTTTGTTTTATCCAATTCACGTTAACTTGTATGCGGATTTACACCAAAAAAAAACCGCCCTTTCCAGGGCGGTTTTCTGTTATATCAAAACTTTTGAAGGTAAGGATTTAAAACTGTTCCCACTCTTGTTTCCGGACAGTCTTTTCGGCGCGCTTCTCATAATAATCACCGTCAATTGTCAGATCATACATTTCCAGTAATTTCTCTTTATCCCAGACCAGATTTTCGCGGCTGTAATCGGCAAAATCATAAACTTCCGTTAATTCAATGGCTTCACGCGGGCATGCTTCCTCGCACATGCCGCAGTAAATACAGCGCAGCATATCGATCTCGAACACAATCGGGTAGCGCTCGCGGTCATCCCAGGGAGAGACGCCGCCGATGATATGAATACATTTTGCCGGGCATGCGGATGAACACATTTCGCAGGCAACGCAGCGCGGGCGGCCATGTTCATCGCGGTTTAAACGATGCGCCCCGCGGTATCCCTTGCGCGGCACCCATTTTACCTCCGGGTAATCAAGAGTATATTTCTTGCGGAAAATATGACTAAAGGTAATTCCCATTCCCTTGAATATATTGGGAAGATAGATGCGCTCCCAGAAATTCATTTTGGGCATTCCAACTTTTTTTACGGTAATCATTTCAGAACTCCGCTCCTTTTCTAAACCACTAATAGTGAAATAATATAAGGGGCCGGGGTATTTATCAAAAAACAATTTTTATTTCCTTTCCCGTGGCAAAACCCATCAAATCCGCTGAGGATTGTTTTTACATCCGCTGACTTTTATATTTGGGCCGGATTTTGGAACTGCAGGAATGGATATTCTTTTAGATGTGATAGAGCAGGAATTCGATTTTATCGGTCAATTGTTTGTGGAGTTTGAGCAGATGATGAGTTATGCCCGGTTTTTTGATACTGCTGATAACCGCCGCAGCCTGGCCACCCTCTTTTACGATTTTTCGGAAAGGCTGCATCAAATTGCCGCTGCCGCGCTCTCAGGGAAGAATTTGAAAGAAAACAAGGGCGTTTCACCTGTTTTTCCCGAAGGGCTCTTTTGCACAGAAACAGAAGAGAAGCTGGCGGTATTTTTTAATTTTTATGAAAAATTTATAAACTGCTATCCCTATGAAATCGCTTATCCGGAGTTAAAAAAACTGGCCGTTTTGTTTCCGGAAATAGTGGAAATGGCAGCCGCGGATTTGCGCCGGTTTTTAAAGAATAATGGGAGATAATATGCCGGGAAAACTGCAAAAAGCATTTTTTATGCTGCGAAAGTTTTACATCGATGTTACCCGCGATAAAACCATTTACCGTCTGGCGGATGATATTCATTCACCGGAACTGGGCGAGTACTACTTTATTATTACCGAAGAAATGATGTTATCCGGGCACAGCCAGCAGTTCAGTTTTGATGAAGAAGGAATTCCCATAATTCCCAGCTACATCGATGTCAGTGACCAGAAAATGGTTTATTACCCCATTTCAATCGGCCAGTACGGCCTGGCAATCTGGAACAGTTATTTAAAAAGCCGTTCGCAAAACGACAAGGCGCGCTTCCTGAAGATTGCCGACTGGTTTCTGCAAAACCGCCGGCAAGACCTGAATTTGGGAGCCTACTGGCTGACCGATGTTGACAAACCTGCCTACAATGTCCATGAACCCTGGAAATCAGCCTTTTCGCAGGCGCGGGCAATCAACCTTCTAATGCGCGCTTTTCAACTGACCGGCAAAAAAGAGTATGAAGCGGTTTCACGAAAAGCACTGCAGCCATTCCTGCGCACGGTTTCTGAGGGCGGGGTAACCGTCCGGACGGAATTCGGCCCTTTCTATGAAGAATATCCGGCGGCGGTGCCGGTACTGGTTCTGAACGGGATTATTTTTTCGTTGTGCGGCGTTTATGATTTTATTCGGACCCATCCGCAGGACGAAATTTCCCGCAGGATTTTTGAGGAAGGTGTGCAGACCCTGAAAGGGCTGCTGCCGCAATATGATATGGGGTTCTGGAGCAAATACTCCCTTTGCCAGGCGGATTTTCATCCGCAGGTGGATCCCGCCACCATCAGTTACCATCATCTGCATATTATTCAACTGGAATTCATGCACCGCCTGACCGGAGAGCCCATTTTCCGGGAATATGCCGCCCGCTGGCGGGGATATGCCAACTGGCGGAATATCCTCAGGATGTACCGCATCAAGTACAAAGCATTGCGGAAAATGAACCGGCTTTAATTATTTACCATGAATTCGATTTAAGGCATAAACCCCTCTCCGACAAGCTCAGAGTGACTAAAAACCTGCAGTTGTCATGGTGGCTAAGCCTGCTTGCCACAATGTGGCCCCCCTTTGGGGTCGAGCCAGAGCAAAAAGAAGCCGTATTCTATTAAATCGAACTCACGTTATTTAATACCTTTTTAAGAAATTTTCCGGTGCAGGAACCTGGGGATTCCGCAAGTTGCTGCGGCGTCCCCGCCGCCACTACTTCGCCGCCGTTCATACCCCCTTCCGGCCCCAGATCAATTATCCAGTCAGCAAAGCGAATCACTTCCAGATTATGCTCGATCACCAACAGGGAAGCCCCCCGTTCAATCAGTTCGTTGAATGCGGTCAGTAATCGCGCAATATCGGAGAAATGCAGGCCGGTGGTAGGTTCATCAAACAAAAAGAGAACCTCTTTATGGGATTTTCGATTCAGGTTTGCGGCCAGTTTAATGCGCTGTGCTTCGCCGCCGGAAAGTGTGGTAGCCGGCTGACCCAGATGGAGATAGCCCAGCCCGACGGACTGCAGCACTTTCAGACTGCGCAGGATCTTTGACTGATCCGCAAAAAATTCAGCAGCTTCATCCGCACTCATTTCCAGCACCTGATATATATTTTTACCCCGGTATGCGACATCCAGAATTTCCGGCTTGAACCGTTTCCCCCGGCAGGCTTCACATTCCATATAAACATCGGCCAAAAACTGCATTTCGATTTTTATCTGGCCGTCTCCCTTACACACTTCGCAGCGGCCGCCCGGCACATTAAAGGAAAAATGCCCCGGCCTGTATCCATGCGCTTTTGCCAGCGGTGAAGCGGCAAACAATTTCCTGATTTCATCAAACCCTTTGATATAAGTAATGGGGTTGCTGCGCGGGGTTCTCCCGATGGGAGACTGGTCCACCAGCTCCATTCGCTGGAGCCGGGCCAACCCCTGAAGTTCAGTATATCCCTTTGCCTTTCCTTCCCGGCGGCCCTGCTGATGCTGGTATCCGTTATACAGCACATCCTTCATTAAAGTGCTTTTCCCGGAACCCGAAACACCGGTAAGCAACACCAGACGATTAAGCGGGATTTCCACATCAATATTTTTAAGGTTATGAACTGCGGCTCCTTTAATTATTATAGATCCGCCGGAAGGTTTTCGCCTGCCGCGTTTTATCTGCACACTTTTTTCGCCGCTCAGGTAAGCGGCGGTCAGATTATTCTTTTCCTGCAGCAGGGCGGCATAATCGCCGCTGAACATGAGCTCGCCTCCGCGGGCGCCGGAAGCAGGCCCCAGGTCAATGATGTGTCTGGCGCTTTCCATCACTTCGCGGTCATGCTCCACCACAACCACTGTATTGCCGCTGCGGACCAGCGACTGCAGAATATGGATCAGCCGCCCGGTATCCCGCGGATGCAGACCGATGGTCGGTTCATCCAGTACAAAAAGGGTGCCGGTTAGCGCAGTACCCAGTGCAGTGGCCAGGTTGATTCGCTGAAATTCCCCGCCGCTCAGAGTGCCGGCACGACGGTCCAGATGGGGATAGTCGAGTCCGACATCCAGCAGAAACTGCAGCCGTTTACTGATTTCTTCCAGCAACTGACGGGCTATGGTTCTTTTCTCTTCAGTAAGATGCAGGGTTCTGAAAAACCCTGCCAGTCCGCTGATCGGCAGCCGCACCAGTTCGCTAATATTCCTGCCGCCTACTTTCACGGCAAGCGCTTCCGGTTTTAGGCGGCGGCCGCTGCATTCCGTACAGGTGAAATAACTGCGGTAGCGGCTGATAAATACCCGCACCTGGATTTTATATTTTTTGCTTTCCAGCCGCTTGAAAAAACCGCGGACTCCCGGGAAATTGCCGCGCCCGTTAATGATCACATCCTTCTGTTCATCCGTCAAATCCCGGTAAGGTGTTTCCATGGGTATGTTATAGCGGGGCGCGATGTAGGCAAGTTTTGTCAGCATATGACGGTGGGAAGGGGTATTCCAGGGAACCACCGCACCCTGCCGTAAACTTTTTGAGGGATCGGGAACCACTTTGTTCATATCAATATCAAACATGTCCCCGAAACCCTGGCAGCCGGGGCAGGCGCCAAAGGGATTGTTGAATGAAAATAAACGGGGCTGCGGTTCGGCCAGTACTGCTCCGCAGGAAGAGCATACCAGTTGCTGGTTAAAACGGGTAAACCGCCCTTCGGGAGAAATCAGGTTCATAAAACCTTCGCCCAGTTGAAAAGCGGTTTCAATGGATTCAATCGCCCGATTGCGGACCAACTGATCTGTTTTCACTATCCGGTCCACTATTCCTTCCGCTTCTCCCTTTTTGAGCCGGCTGCCCTCTTTCTGCAGATGAATGATCTGACCATTTTGCCAAACACGCATAATGCCCTGCTGAAGCAGCCATTCGCTCAATCTATCGGGATCGTTCTGAAGATCCGCTGCCACCGGAAAGCTGAGGTAAAAGCGGGTGTTATCCGGCAGTTCCTGAATATGGTCCCACACTTTTGCAGGACTGGAAGGAGCAACTGCTGAACCGCAGCGAGGGCAGAAAATATCGCCGATTCGGGCAAAGAGCAGGCGGAGATAATCGTAAATTTCAGTAATGGTCCCGATAGTGGAGCGGGGATTTCCCGAGGGCGCTTTTTGCTGAATGGCAATGGCAGGGCTGATTCCTGTGATCAGATCGACTTGCGGTTTGGGCATCTTTTCCAGGAATTGACGGGCATAGGCGGAAAGGGATTCCACGTAGCGCCGCTGTCCTTCGGCAAACAGCGTGTCAAATGCCAGACTGGATTTACCGGAACCGCTGGGGCCGGTAATTACCACCAGCTCACTTCTGGGAATACACACTTCAATATTTTTAAGGTTGTGTATCCGTGCGCCTTTTATATGTATAAAATCGTTCATCCAGAAGCTTAAAACCACCGGCTGATATTTTGTTTCCGGTAGAAATAAAATGTGGCACCGCAAAAAGTGTTTCTTCCCCGGCAGCGGCACCTTCCGGAAGAATCAATTCACCCATTCACCAGGCACCCGGCAGAAATAAAATATTGTCCTTGTTGATATTAAATCTAAATATTAATTTTTTCGGGACGATAATTATTGAATACGATATTTTTTTTCAGGAACCGCCGGCTATCCGCCTCGTTGCTTTGCGGAGATGTGTAAAATGACAAATATGAAATCACTACTGGATGCTCCGGCGAATAAAGAAGTTAAGGTAATCAGTATTGTGGGCGGTAAAAATTCACGACAAATCCTGGCGCAGTTAGGTGTGGGAATCGGAAGCCTGATTATTATAAAACGAAATGCACCTTTTTCCGGCCCGCTGTTGATACAGAACCATGGAACATCCATTGCCATCGGGCGCGGAATTGCCGCAAAAATTATGATTGAGGAAGTATGAAAATTGCTTTAGTTGGCCAGCCGAATGCAGGGAAAAGCACCCTTTTTAATTCGGTGGC
>JBAPTX010000133.1:0-9531 GCA_049282375.1 Calditrichia bacterium | reverse complement strand
ATCCAGGGTAAAGCCGTCAACCCCGTTTCCGGTGGTATAAACCAGCATTGTGCTGGAACCATAAACCACATACCCGGCGCATACCTGCCGGTTGCCCGGTTGCAGCAGGTCTTTTTCAGTACCGGGGCCGCCATCCTCCGTAATGCGCCGATAGATGCTGAAGATAGTGCCGATACTTACATTTGCTTCAATATTGGATGATCCGTCCAGCGGATCAAAACAGCAGACATATTTTCCCAGGGGGTATTCTTTCGGGATCGGGATAATTCCCTGTGATTCTTCCGAAGCAAGCGCACAAAGCTGCCCGCCGTGAACCAGCGCCCGAACCATCATATCGTGGGCAAAAACATCCAGTTTTTTCTGGTTTTCTCCATGAACATTAATCCCGCCGGCCATTCCCAGAATTTCAAACAGGCCCGCTTTGTTCACATGATAGGAAATAATCTTTGCGGCAAGTGCAATATCCGATAATAAAGCGGTAAACTGCCCGGTGGCCTGCGGATAAGCTCTTTCCTGTTCAATAATATGACGGTTTAAGGTTTGTACAAATTTCTCCATTCTTCCTCCGAAATTTTTAAAATCTGATTTGAATTATATGTTCGCATCCCTGCAGTGAAGCTTACTCTGATTCACTATATAAAAACATTAGCGGGCCAGCAGTACCGGGACATCTGCATTGCGCATTACCTGTACTGTATTGCTGCCAAGAATGGCTTCCCTGATTCGGGAATGCCCGTAACTGCCCATTACAATCAGGTCGGCATTTTCTTTTTCCGCTGCTTTAACGATCTGGGCTGCCGCTTCCCCGGTTACATTATGAAAAGACAGTTCACTGAGCCGATAGGGTTGCAGGTATTCTCTTGCCTCTTCCAGAATACGGTCCCCCTCCTTTTCTTCCGCGGAAACAGTCAGCACAACCAATGGAATTTTCATCGTTTCCGCAAAATGAGCCCCAAAAGTTAATGCCCTGGAAGCATTATTGCTGCCGTCATAAGCAATTAAAATCTTTTTAATTTCCCGATATGCACGTTGAGTAATCAGCAATGATTTAATACATATCCGGCTGAGTGATTCCAGGGTTGCACCGAGCATTTTATCGCTCCATTTGGCAAATTCGCCCCGGGCACCCATAATTACCAGATCCACCAGTCTTGCCTTTTCACAAATAGTGTCAATGGGATTGCCGCTTTCCTTTTCCAGTGAAAAAGATATATCTTTATCCTGCAGTATTTCCCGGGTCCGCTTTAAAACTTCCTCTGCTTTTTGCTCCAACAGCTTTTGCGATTCATCCAGATAGGCGGAGGAGGGGATTACCGGGGCAAAGCCTTCAACACCGATGGCAACCGCCCATTCAAAAATCCGCACATCAATAACGGTTAATACCTTCAGATGCGCCTTAAAGTACCTGGCTAAGGATATTCCCTGCATTAAAACAGGCTCAGTATATGCTGAACCATCCACTGCCAAAAGGATAGACTTAATCATAGCCGGGCCCCTTTGTTATATTTTTATTAATGAAGTATAAATAAAGAAGTACAGATTATCAATAGAGGAAAAAGAAATAAAATTTAAATTATATCGGGGATTTGAGCGAACTGAAGCTGTTGATATCAGTTGTGGCGGGACCGCCGGGAAACGGAAAATTTGGGTTCTATTTTAATAGAAATTTCCAAAATTGCGGGGAATGCTTCTTTCATAAACTGTTTACATTTTTCTTCAATCCGGCGCGAAGCTTCTTCTCCCAGATGAAAAGCGGCAACAAGATCAAAGAAAATTCTAAGGCCGGAGTGCTTTTGATAAATCCTTAAATCATGAAATCCATCCACTTCATCTGTATTGCGGGAAAACTCCATAATTTTATTTTCAACCTCCCGGTAAAGTGGCGTGCGTTCCATAACCGGGTCCACATGAACTGTCACATAAGCATCAATACTTTCGCGCAGTTTCTGCTCCACCTTTTCGGACAGGCGGTGTGCCGTAGTCAGGGAAAGGTTCTCATCAACCTCAATATGCAGGCTCAGGATCATCTGATCGCCGTAATTATGAATAATGATATCATGGACGCCGATGATTTCGGAAAAAGAAAGGGCGGCATTTTCAATTTTACTAAGGAGTTCGTGGCTGGGCGGCGCGCCCAAAAGGTGGTCCATTGGATTACGGGCAATTCCATAAGCGGAATACAGAATAATCAGCGCAATTAAAACGCCCACCACTCCATCCAGAACAGGCAGATTCAGCGGAGCCAGCAGAAAAGCAAGAATAACCAGCAGTGTGGAAATTGCATCCAGATGGTGATGCCAGGAATCGGCTTTCAGGGTGGCCGAACTGATTTTATTGCCCAGCTTCATGGTAAATAATGCCAGTCCTTCTTTTAACAACACGGTTAAAAATAAAATCAAAATAATCCACCAGGGAGCGGTGAAAACTTCCGGTTCCAAGATCCGGCTTACACTGGATTTTATTAATTCAACAGCGGTTACTGCCAGAAGAGTGGACATGATGATCGCAGAAATAAACTCCGCCCGTCCATGCCCGAAAGGATGCTCGGAATCAGACGGTTTACCGGAAATCCTAAATGAAATCAGCACAATTAGACTGGTTCCCAAATCACTCAATGTATGGAAAGCATCTGCAATTAAAGCCAGACTCCCGGAGAAAATGCCAAGAGCCAGTTTCAGGACAAATAAAAAGAAATTTAAGATAATACTGGCCCAGCCGCCGATTTTTCCGTAGCTGGATCTCTGTTTTGCATCAATTTTGTTTTCAAAATGAACCTGGGTGCGGGCCATAATAAGCCTGTTCTTTTCAATTAAAAAGGTCTGCAAAATAAATTTTACAGACCTTTTTCATTATTGATTCTTCTTCTTGCGTTTTATTTCCTGCTGTTCTTCTTCTTTTTTCCGCTTTATATAGCGCTGGCGGCGCGCTCTTTTTTTGCGGGGAGCATACTGTTTTCCCATTATTTACCCTTTCATGTTAGATATTGGTTTGTTTGTTCTGTTTTCTCATTACCGTACATTTTTTTCTGCAGCAGCCTGAAAAACGCATCAACGGTCTGCACCCTTTCCCCGTTCCACTGCTGATTCCAGGGCCGGTCCAGGCAGACGGCCAGGCGGCCGGTTTTTCTGAATTCCTGCAGATTGTCTGTAAAATCATCCAGCAATGCCGGCCCGGGAATTTCCGACTTGTAATAGCTGATGTGCACTTCATCCACCGGCAGGCAGTGACGGCCGATCCAGCGGAATGTGCAGTGCCGGATGCCGGCCGGCTGCGCAGTTACGATAACAAGGTGGAATTCGCTTTGCCAGCGGTTTAATGCTTCCAGCGCCCCGGGATAGGGATCGGCTTCTTCCATCACCTCTTCGATGAACCGGTTCTCCAGAAAATCATAGATCTTTTCTTTAATCGGAAAAAACTCTTCCAGCCGGCGGGAATTTACCGGCAGCAGTTGATGGTCCGGGTATTCCCGCTGATAAACACGCTGCAGGCTGCCTACAAAATCCCGCACCACACCATCGAGATCAATCAATACCCTCGGCTTGCTGTTTTTCTCCGGTTTCCGGTCCATGAAATCTTTTTCGGAGGTAGATTTCATTTGACGTAATCCACCACTGATTCTGCATTATCCACACCGATCACATTCCCGTTCATCCACTGGCAGTCCATGGTGGAAAACGCGGCAATGGAATTTGCCACATCTTCGGGCGTGGTCAGGCGCCGGCCCGGATTTCTTTCCACAGCCGCATGAACCATCTTTTCATGGCCGGGAATTTTCTGCAGTGCCGGAGTGTTGGTAACACCGCCGCGAATGGCATTTGCAGTGGCCCCGATCGGTGCCAGTTCCATGGCAAGCTGCCGGATATGGGATTCCAGCGCGGATTTGGCTGCAGAAACAGCACCATAATAAGGTACCACATGGGTGCTGCCGTAGCTGGTCATGGCAAATATACGGGAACCGAAGCCCAGCAGTTTTGCCCAGTAGAGTTCCTGCACCCAATAAACCAGACTGTGGGCCATCACATCCAGGGTCATGTCCATATTGGCGCGGCTGATGGCCTCTTCCCGCTCTGCCGCAATAAACGGTTTAAGGGTTCCGAATGCCAGGCTGTGCAGCATTACGCTGATAATCCCCCTCTGTCCGATTTCTTCACGGATGGCCTGTACTACTTCTTTCCGTTTTTCTTCATCGGCTGCATTCACATTGAAAAAACGGCAGTTAACACCGGCATTTTTAATTTCGGATAATACCTCTTCCACCCGGTACATGGACGATTTCCGGTCCAGATGCACACCAAAAATATGGAAGCCCTCTTTTGCCAGCCGGATAGCGGTTGCGGCTCCGAATCCGGAGGAACTGCCCAGAATCAGCGCATAATTATTTTTTTGTTTATTTTTATCCATATCTGCTCCACATAAAAGTTAACAACATCCTTTTACATACAGGAAAAACTTTAATTTATAGATGAACCGTAAGCATGTCAAGATGCATTGTCTGAAATCTATTGGAAATAAAAATTGCATAGTGTCTGCTTGTTTCTATCCCATTCATCTTCTATTTTTATCTGCAAAGCTTGTAAATCAATATAAAATGGAGATGAAAAATGAATATAGCCGTATTCGGAACCGGAATGGTGGGAAAGACAATTGCCGGAAAACTGAGCGAATTGGGCCATGATATAAAAATCGGAACGCGCGATGTGAATAAAACCCTGGCGAGGACTGAGCCGGACACATTCGGGAATCCGCCTATTAGTGAATGGCTAAAAGATCATCAAAAAGTGCAATTAACCGCCTTTGCAAAGGCGGCCGCACACGGGGAACTGATTATCAATGCCACTTCCGGCACCGCCTCCCTTTCCGCCCTGGAATCCGCCGGAGAGGATAATCTGAAGGACAAAGTTTTAATTGATATTGCCAATCCGCTGGATTTCTCCAAAGGCATGCCGCCAATACTGACGGTCTGCAATGACAATTCACTGGGAGAACAGATTCAGAAGGCTTTTCCCAGCGTAAAAGTGGTAAAAACACTGAACACCACTAATGCACAGGTCATGATTAATCCGGCGCAGGTTGGCAATGGCGATCACCACATGTTTATCTGCGGAAACGACGCCGGTGCCAAAGCAAAAGTCAGCGGTTATTTAAAAGAGTGGTTCGGCTGGAAACACATCATCGATCTGGGGGATATTTCCAACGCCCGCGGCACCGAAATGCTGCTGCCCATCTGGGTGCGGCTGTATGGTGCGCTGCAGACCCCGATGTTCAATTTTAAAATTGTGCAGTAGAGAAAAGTCTGAAAGCTGTTTCATCCCCCTTCTCTGTAAAATTCCACAAAGAAGGGGCAATGGTTTGCCAGGTGTAATGCGGACGAATGATAAGGTTTCTTTTGCTTAAGACAGAATTTCCTCCGTGTGCAGCAGATCCGAAAACTGCTCGCTTTTAATCACTTCGGCATTGCGCCGCGCCTGCGCCAGGGCGCCGATGATGTAGCGGTTCGCGATGAAAATCTTGCGCTGGGATTTTTCCGCTTCTTCCAGCAGCAGGTAACCCGAAAATAAAAAGCTGTACAGTTCCACCAGCTCCCGCGCTGCCACATCCTGAAACTGCTGGTCTTTTTTATCCAGGATATACTTGAGGCAATCCAGGTAAATTTCCCGGATTTCCCGCAGTTGTTCCGCCAGGCGGTTTAAATTTCCTTTATAAACCTTTTCGCCCTTTGCCTCAAAATACTCCTTCAGCAGGTCATTTACCACCCCGCCCATTGCCGCCACCACCTGCATCTGCGAAGTGCCTTCGTAAATATTGGTGATGCGGGCATCGCGGGCCAGCCGCTCCACCGTGAATTCCTTCATGTAACCGGCGCCGCCGTGGATCTGCAGGGAATCGTAGGCAATCTGATTGGCTGACTCGGTCAGCACATATTTGGTCAGCGGCGTCAGCAGCGCAGCAACTTTATTAGCTTCCTTTACCCTTGCATTTTCCTGCTGAAAATCCCGGCCTTCGGCTTTGAGCCGGCTGATCTTTGTTTCCAGCTTATCCCGCAAATCCACCCATTTGGCGGTGGCATACAGCAGAGAGCGGTTGCTTTCCAGCCGCACCCGCATATCCACCAGCATATTTGCTACCACCGGAATGTTGTAAATGGGCTGCCCGAACTGCTCGCGGGTGCGGGCATAGACCAGCGCCGCTTCGTAAGATGCCTGGGAAATGCCCAGCGCCTGCGCCGATACGCCGAGACGAGCGCCGTTCATCAGGTCCATTACATACTTAATCAGCCCGAACTTCCGTTTGCCGATCAGTTGGGCGGGCGTGTCGTTGAACACCAGCTCGCAGGTGGGCGAACCGTGAATGCCCAGTTTGTTTTCAATGCGCCGCACTTTTACGGTTTCGTCACCGTAACAGACATACAGACTCAACCCGCGCCCGTCCTTTGTCCCGGCTTCGGAACGGGCCAGCACCAGCAAAACGTTTCCGTTCCCGTTGGTGATAAATCTTTTTACGCCGCGCAGAAACCATTGCCCCTCCTCATTCTGCCAGGCATGCAGTTTAACCGCCTGCAGATCGGAACCAGCATCGGGTTCGGTTAATGCCATGGCGCCGGTAAATTCGCCGCGGGCGAATCCGGGCAGGAATTCCGCCTGCTGCTCTTCGCTGCCGAATTTATGGATGGTTTCCCCGATATCCTGCAGCCCGAACAGATTCATCAGCGAGGCATCGGCGCGGGAAATCATTTCGATGGCCATCATGTAAACCGTATGGGGAAAATTCAGACCGCCGAACTTGCGCGGCAGGGTAATTCCCATCAGTTCCGCCTGGGAAAGCCGCTCCAGCGCCTCCTGAGTACCCGGGGCATAAATTACGGTGTCGTCCTGAAAACTGCTGCCGGCTTCATCCACTCCGGCGGCACGGGGCGCAATGTAGTTGCCGGCGATATCGCCCACAATTTCCAGCACCTTGCCGTAGTTATCCAGTGCATCGGCATAATCCCTCGGCGCATCGTCATACTGCTTCGCATCGCGGTAATCATTTTCAAGAATAGCGGTAATTTCTTCCAGTTGCAGGTGTTCGAACTGAAACTGCAGATCTTTATTTTCAGTGAAAAAATTCGGCATTGTCTCCCCTAACGCAGTTTGTGTTTATAAACTTCCATGAACTTCGGGATCACTTCCATCACATCGCCCACAATCCCGTAGTGGCAGACCTCAAAAATGGGTGCATCGGCATCGTCGTTGATGGCAATAATTTTTTGCGACTCCTGCATACCGGCGCGGTGCTGGATGGCGCCGGAAATGCCGCAGGCCAGATACAGTTTCGGGCGCACGGTAACACCGGTCTGCCCGATCTGCCGCTCCGGCGGAATAAAACCGGCGTCCACTGCGGCGCGGGACCCGGCCACTTCGGCGCCTAATAGATGGGCAAGCTCGTATAAAATCTGGAAATTCTCTTTTGAACCCATCCCGTAGCCGCCGGCCACAATAATGGGAGCGCCTTTTAAATTGACTTTTTTTTCTTCCTGATGCCGTTTGATCACCTGAATCAGCTCATCCCAGTCATCCGGCCGGAAGGCAACTTCTTCTATGTTGAATCTCTCAGGATCACGGGGCTCTGCTTTCTCCATCACCCCTTCGCGCACCGTTGCCATCTGGATGGGAGAATCCGGGGAAATAATAGTGGCGATAATATTGCCGCCGAAGGCAGGGCGAATCTGCAGCAGCAGTTCCTGATATTCCTTGCGCAGATATTTGACATCGGAAATCTGCAGATCGGTGCAGTCCGCCGTCAGTCCGCTGCGGGTGTGGGAGGCCACTCTCGGAGCAAGGTCGCGTCCGGTAACCGTGGCGCCGAACAGCACAATCCGCGGCTGCTCCTTTTCCACCAGCTCGCTCAGCGCCCGCGAGTAGGAAGTGCTGCGGAAACCGGCCAGGCTTTCATGTTCTATCAGCAGCGCTGCGTCTGCACCGTAACGGCCGCATTCCTCCGCCACTTGCCTTACCCGGTGCCCGATCACCACGGCTTTCAGTTGCCCCTGCAGACGGTCCGCCAGTTTGCGGCCTTTGCTCAGCAGTTCCAGACTGACATCGGCCGGCCTGCCGTTTTGCTGTTCAATATATACCCAGACGTCTGTATTCTGTCTTGTCATATTCTTTTCCTATCCAAAAATGCGGTCTTCCATCAATTTGTCTATCAATTGCCCGATTCCGGCTTCATTCGCTGCAAATTTTTCATGATCGCCGCCGCCCAGCACCACGGAATCGATGCGGTACACTTTAGTGGGTGAGCCGTTCTGCCCGATACGGTGTTCATCCAGCTTCAATTCATCCATCGTCATGGTGGATATCAGCAGATTCCGGTCGCTGTATTCCTGTTTCAAATCTTCGATGTAAAGCAGTGAATTGTTCTGTGCCAGTGCTTCCAGTTCGCTGAGGGTTTTGGCATTTTTATAGGCCATGACCCGCCGGGCCTTAAAAGGCCGTGGTTCGGCAGCTTCCTTTATCACGGTCAATAAAACCGGCAGACGGCTCTCCAGCACTTCGTAGCCGCCTTCAATCCGTCTTTTTACCCGGATGCTTTTATGGGTAACCTTTTCGATTTTTTCCGCATAGGTAATCTGTGGAATTCCCAGCTTTTCGGCCGTTTGCGGCCCCACCTGTGCTGTATCGCCGTCGATTGCCTGTCGTCCGGCAAAAATCAGATCAAACTTCCCTAACTGACGGATGGCTTCGCTGAGCACATATGAAGTAGCCAGTGTATCGGCGCCGGCAAATTTACGGTCGCTGATCAGCACCGCTTTATCCGCGCCCATATATAAACATTCCCGCAGTATATCGCCGGCTTTGGGCGGACCCATGGTCAGTGCAGTCACCGTTCCGCCGTGGGCATCCTTTACCTGCAGCGCCAGTTCCAGCGCCACTTTATCCTCCGGATTGAATATGGCCGGCAGTTTGGCGCGGTTTACGGTGCCATCCGGGCGCATCACCTCTCCGTGAATATTGGCGGTATCCGGCACCTGTTTAACCAATACAATGATGTTCAAATTCATGGAATATCCTTACTGTATAAAAAATTCGGGCTAAATATATGAAAGGGTGTTTAAAAAATGAAAATAAAATGAAAATTTACAGGTAACTATTCGTCCTGTTTGAATATTTCAAATGCCTGACAGACCTATGGTGTTATTAATTTTAAAAAAATCAGAAGAACGGATGCCCCTTCCAACTAAACAGGGAGGTGATTATTTACAACGCGCTGGGGCAGCGGGTTAAAACACTATTTTCCGCAAGGCAGACTGCCGGAGAGCACCGCGCTCGCTGGGACGCCAAGGACCAGAGCGGCCGGCCGGTCAGCAGCGGCGTTTACTTCTACCGGGTTACAGCCGGGCAAAATAGCGCGGTGAAAAAGATGCTGCTGGCGCGCTGATCCTGCTTGATCAGCAAATCAGCAAATCAGCAAATCAGCAAATCAGCAAATCAGCAAATCAGCAAATCAGCAAAAGAATAAATCTGGGTTGCCGCAATATCCGCAACTCATTTC
>JBAPTX010000132.1:0-7244 GCA_049282375.1 Calditrichia bacterium | reverse complement strand
CCTTTACCACGCCCAAAGTTTATCAGGCAAGCGGCAAAATAATCGTTGAAAGTCAGGGCTCGATGGAACGGGCTTTGTTCAACATGAATTATCTGGGAAATCAAAGCACTTTGATAACCAATCAGGTGGAAATTCTGCAAAGCCGGCATCTGGCGGAGCGGGTTGTCCGCTATCTGGAAGGTGTTCCTTACCGGGATTCACTGGCTATTTTTCAACCGAATGAGAATGGTGAATACATGCCTTTCCGGGCGCAGGTAAACTGGGTTCAGGGGCATATGGAGGTTAGCCCCAAAAAAGATACCGATGTTATTGAAGTTACTTTCTCTGCCGGTTCGCCCTTTGAAGCGGCGCGGATTTCCAATGTGATAATGGATACCTACCGGAATATGAGTAAGGATTTTAACAGAAGTGAATTTAAGGAACTTCGGCAATTCCTGGAAAAGCAGTTGGAAGATAAAGGCGCCGAGTTGCGCGAATCCGAAGAGGCTTTAAAACGCTACCGCGAAAAAGAAAAGCTGGTGGCGCTGGATGAAGAAACCACCGAGTATATTACCCGCTTAGCCGAATCGCAGGCACTGCTCGATCAGGCTTTAGTGGAAATGGATTCATATCTGGAAGAAAAAAAGAGTCTGGAAGGACAACTCGAGGAGCGCAAAAAAAACCTGTCGGCGGATATCACAATAAATTCTACACCCCTGCTTGCCCAGCTTCAGGAGGAATATGCAAAACTGGTTTCTGAAAAAGTAACCTATGAAACCCTGTTAAAACAGGACCGCATCGACCCTTCGGAATATGATATGCAGTTAAACACCCTGAATAACCGCATGGAGGCTATCAGAGACCGTCTGCAGGAAGAAGCCCGGAAGATTGTAGCTTCCAGCATGATCAGAGATCCGCTGCTGGTAGCTCAGGAAATATCGGTTAAAATTTTAAATATCGAAACACAGATAAAAGCCCTGCGCGCCAAAATAGATGCACTGCAGAAAGTCGTGGCGGAGTATGAAAGAAAATTGACCCGACTGCCCAATCAGGCTCTGGAACTTGCCCGGCTTACCCGGCAGATGGAAGTGGACCGGAATACCTATTTGCTGATGACCCAAAAATTTGAAGAAACCCGCATATCGGAAGCGGGACAGAAGGAAAATGTACGCATCCTGGATTATGCCATCATGCCGATGTCTCCGGTAAAGCCAAAAAAGAAAATGAATCTGATGCTGGGTGCCCTGATTGGACTGGGGCTGGGCGTCGGCCTTACTTTTTTGCTGGAGTATATGGATAATTCTGTTAAAAATCCGGAAGAGCTTGAAAAAATGGGTTTCCCCATTCTCACTTCAATTCCGGAAATTTCTTCTGATGAAGTTGCCAAGAAGGTGCGTTCCGGAAACGGGAACACCGATGAATTTCAGGTGGCGGCACAAATTGCCACCCGCCTGGTCACGCACTTTGATCCCAAGTCACCGGTATCGGAAGCGTACCGTACCCTGCGGACCAATATTCAATTCAAGAATCACGGCGACCGTAAAATGATGATTCTTATTACCAGTTCCGCACCAAAGGAAGGAAAATCCACTACCGCTGCTAATCTGGCCATTACTATGGCGCAGAATGGAAACCGAACTGTGATTGTGGATACCGACCTGCGCAGACCGGTACTTCATTCCATTTTTAATCAAAAGAAAGAAATGGGAGTTACCAATTATCTGGTAAAAAAAGCCGGTGTTGATGAATTAATCAAGCCCACCTTTATTGATAATTTATCTCTGATAACTTCCGGACCGCTGCCCCCGAACCCATCTGAACTGCTCAGTACAGAGGCAATGAGGGAGCTGATCGAAGAGCTGCGGCAAAGGTTTGATGCTATTATTTTCGACAGCCCGCCGGTAATTGCGGTCACTGATTCTGCTATTTTAAGCTCAATGGTGGATGGGGTAGTGCTGGTGGTAAAAGCTCACCACACCCATACCGAAGCAATAAAGAGGGCCAAAACCCTTCTGGAAAATGCCAGAGCCAATATTTTCGGATGTTTGTTGAACGGCATTAAAATACAGCGGGCGTATGGGACTTATTACTACTACTATTATCAATACTATCAATATTACGGCCACGATTTACAGCGAAGAAAAAAGAGTAAAGTGTGATCACGGCAATCATTAATGAACGGATTCATTGATCTGATTTTATCCAAAAAATAAAATTTTGAATAGTATATGGAGGAACTATGAAACTGGCGGTAATTGGCTCCGGATATGTAGGACTGGTTGCAGGCGCTTGTTTTGCCGAAACGGGTAATCATGTTATCTGCATGGATAATGATGAGAATAAGATTGAAAAGTTGTGGAAAGGAATCGTCCCGATTTATGAACCGGGTCTTGAGCGTCTGATTGAACGCAATGTTAAAAATGATCGCCTGGTATTTTCAACGGATATTCAAAAAACAGTTGAAGAATCCGATATCATTTTTATTGCCGTCGGTACTCCGCCGGATGAGGATGGCTCTGCAGATCTTTCACATGTCCTGGCAGTGGCTGAAGCCATTGGCCGGCATATGAAAAGCCCCAAAATTGTCGTCAACAAAAGCACTGTCCCCGTAGGCACGGCTCAAAAAGTTAAAGAGGCGATTAGCCGGGAAACTGATTATGAGGTAAATGTTGTCTCCAATCCGGAATTCCTGAAAGAAGGGGCCGCAATTGATGACTTCATGTATCCCGACCGGGTAGTAATCGGCACCAGCAATGCCGAAGTGGCCGATACCATGCGGGAACTCTACACGCCTTTTGTCCGTACCGGAAATCCCATTCTGATTATGGATGAACTCAGTGCCGAACTGACCAAATATGCCGCCAATTCCATGCTTGCCACCAAAATTTCTTTTATGAATGAAATGGCCAATTTGTGCAACCGGGTAGGCGCCGATGTGGAAAATGTGCGCCGTGGAATCGGTTCCGATAAACGGATTGGATTCTCTTTCATCTTTCCCGGTATGGGATATGGCGGTTCCTGCTTTCCAAAAGATGTAAAGGCACTGATCCGCACCGCCAAATCATTCGAATTTGATACACGCATCCTGAAAGCTGTGGAAGAAGTGAATGAAAGCCAGAAAAAAGTATTGGTCCCGAAAATTCTGGATTATTACAATAACGATATTTCCGGGAAAACCTTTACGTTATGGGGATTGAGCTTCAAACCCAAAACAGATGACATGCGAGAAGCCCCCTCCCGGGTGCTGATTGACGAATTGCACAGCAGAGGAGCAAAATTACAGGTTACCGACCCGGTAGCGCTGGATGAAGCCAGGCGGCTGGGATTGGAAGAAAAGGTCAGATTGTTTGAAGACAATTATGCCGCACTCGAAAACAGTGACGGGTTGATACTGGTAACCGAGTGGCTGGAATACCGTGAGCCTGATTTCAAAAAAGTTAAAGATAAAATGAATAAAGCGGTTATTTTTGAAGGCCGCAATATCTATAATCCGGAAAAATTGAGCAGTCTCGGCTTTGATTATTTCGGGGTGGGTCGGCGCTAAACCCTCCCTGAAGTTAATAGTGGAAAAGCCGTTTTGCTGATGTTAGTTATCATCTGCGAAAATGATCCAACCCGGTCACATTTGAAAACCTGTTTTACCCTTAACTTCTTAAATCTTGCCTTTTGTTGCGGGTGGGTCATTTTTTGCGGGAGCGGTAAACATTACGCTCTCATTTGTTTTTCATTAAGGGTAAAGTAATGCAGAAATCCAGAACGGTCCTTTTAACGGGAGCCGCCGGTTTTATTGGTTCTCATGTTTCGGAAGCCCTTCTCGGGCAGGGCGAACGGGTGATTGGCATCGACAATTTCGATCCTTTTTATCACCGCAGATTAAAAGAGGCCAACCTGCAAAATTTCCAATCTCACCCCAACTTCACGTTTTATGAAGAAAGTCTGCTGAATTTCGATAAAGTGATGGAAATAACGGCAAAGCATGAAGTAAGCCACATCGTTCATCTTGCGGCAAAAGCAGGCGTCAGGCCGTCTATTATTCACCCGCTGCAATATCAGGAATATAATGTCAGGGGGACGATGGTGATGCTGGAAGTGGCGCGCAGGCGCGGTATCAATAATTTTCTGTTTGCATCTTCTTCTTCCGTTTACGGCAATAATAAAAAAGTGCCTTTTTCAGAAACAGATAATGTCGATTTCCCGGTTTCTCCATATGCTGCCACCAAAAAAGCGGGAGAACTGCTTTGCTATACTTATCATTGCCTGCATGGCCTGAATGTATTTGCTCTGCGTTTCTTTACAGTTTATGGCCCCCGCCAAAGGCCCGAAATGGCCATCCATAAATTCACCCGGCTGATAGATAAAGGAGAATCCGTGCCTGTTTACGCATACGGCACACCCCGCCGGGATTTTACCTATATTGAAGATATTGTGCAGGGAATTCTGCAAGCCATAAATCATGTTAAAGGATACGAAATTATTAATCTGGGGGAATCACAAACCATCACCACAAACGAACTTCTGGAATCAATTGAAGCCGCTCTCGGTAAAAAAGCAATCAGGGAAGACTTGCCGGCACAACCGGGGGATGTTGATCAGACTTTTGCCGATATATCCAAAGCCCGCCGGTTACTAAATTATCATCCCCATACCCCGGTGGCAGAAGGAATCGGCAAGTTTGTGGAATGGTATCGTGAAAATCAAACATTTCTGTCAGATTATTAGAAAAAAGATCTTTTGTCTTTTGCAATGAATCATACTGGTGATAAAAATTAACTTCATATTTTGTGCCCCTGTTTTATAAGGGAACGGGACAGCAAAAAGAGATAAGGAGCAGGAATTAAAATGGAATTACTGAACAGAATCAAAAATCATGAAGCTGTTATCGGTGTAATCGGAATGGGATATGTGGGTCTTCCGCTGTTGCTGGAGTTTACCAAAAAAGGATTTCCCACCATCGGCTTCGATATTGATGAGACAAAAGTTAACGCATTGAATGAAGGCCGGTCTTATATCAAACATATTGCTTCAAAAAAAATTAAGGATGCCCGTGATGCCGGCAAATTCGAAGCTACAACAGATTTCAGCCGTTTACGGGAAACAGAATGCATTCTGGTGGCGGTACCGACACCGCTGGGAAAGCACCGGGAACCGGATATTTCCTATATCGAGAATACTTCCGAAACCATTGCCAAGTATGTGCAAAAGGGTCAATTAATTGTGCTGGAAAGTTCTACCTATCCCGGCACAACTGAAGAGGTAATGAAGCCCATCATTGAAAAATCCGGCCTGAAGGCATATCAGGATTTTCATCTGGCATTTTCTCCGGAAAGGGAAGATCCCAACAATCCTTCCTACAATACCCACACTATCCCCAAAGTGGTGGGCGCCAACCATCCTGATGCGCTGGAACTGAGCAAAACACTCTATGACCAGGTAATTGTGAATACCGTGCCGGTTTCTTCCAGCCAGGCGGCGGAGGCGACCAAACTGCTGGAAAATATATTTCGCAGCGTCAATATTGCGCTGGTGAATGAAATGAAACTGATTCTGGACCGCATGGGGATTGATGTCTGGGAAGTCATTGAAGCGGCTTCCACCAAACCGTTCGGCTTTATGCCTTTTTATCCCGGCCCGGGTCTGGGCGGGCACTGCATCCCGATTGATCCATTTTATCTGACTTATAAAGCCCGCGAGTATGAATTAAGCACCCGCTTTATTGAACTGGCCGGTGAGGTGAATACGGCGATGCCTTACTATGTGATCAATAAACTGGCCGATGGTCTCAATATTCATAAAAAAAGTATAAACGGTTCTAAAATTCTGGTGCTGGGGCTGGCCTATAAAAAAGATATTGATGATATGCGGGAATCCCCCTCTTTAAAACTGATGGAGATAATTCAGGAAAAAGGCGGGGAAGTAGATTATCATGATCCTTATATCGCAAAACTGGGCCGTACGCGCCATTATGATTTCACAAAGGAAAGCGTTGAATTGAGTGCGGAAAACCTGGCCCGCTACGACGCTGTTCTGATTTCCACCAACCATAGCGCATTTGATCCTGGATTTATTGTAAAACATTCCCAATTGGTGGTGGATACCCGCAACATGACCAAAGACATTGCTGCTGAAGAGGGTAAAATAGTAAAAGCCTGATATGTCCGTATTTTTGCAGCGGGACGGGCAGGAACACAGAAAATCAAATACTCTTTAATAACCGGGATTTCACAGGAATCCCGGTTTTTTATTATTGAAAAATAATGGCAGCCTGTCATCTCCTTACTTAAGCAGACAAAAGGAGGAAGCGGGCTGCAAAATGTTATTTTGTTTAGCTGAAGCATTTGGTTATTTTTCTCACTAATCTGGCGCGAGTATGGGAAAAAAGCTTCTTAAAATTTTTATGATTGCAGCGGCGGTTTTGCTGGGCATTGCCCTGATTGTGGTAATTCTGTACCGTTTTACCGGGGTTATTGATGAGGGAATACTCCGTCTCAGCAATTCGCTTTCCGGGGATAAAGTGCAGATTTCCTACCGGTCACTGGAGGGCAATTTATTTTCCGGTGCCACCATAAACGGGCTTGCCGTCGATTTCCCCAATGGACAGTTAAAAGCGGAAAAAGCACGGGCAAAATATAGCGCCTCCGATTTTCTGAAAGGCCGTTATTTTTTTTCCGAGCTTCACCTGGATTCAGTTACTTTCATTTATAAAGTGGATACCACTGCGCAAACTCCCTCCCAGGAAACTGACTGGTCGGAAGGGATTGATTTATCCGGTCTTCCCCGTTTCCGGATTGATGATTTGCGGATTTCCCGCGGCACTTTTGTTCTGCAAAAACCGCAGGAAAGCCAAAATTTCCGCCATCTGGAGCTTCATGCCTCATTTACGCTTTTGCCGGAAAGAGTGGATATTCAGGTGAAATCATTAAACGGGGACTGGCTGCAGCAAAATCTTCATTTGCGGCAGGCTTCTTTTAAAGTAGATGGTTCCACCAGGCGGGTTACACTTAATCAGTTTAATGCCGATGTTAACGGCAATCACATTGGCCTCCACGGGGAAGCGGAATTCCAGCCGGCAGTCCGTTTTCTGCTGTTCACCGATACCAGCCGCATTGACCTGAATTTGATCAACGATATAATTCCGGAATTTCCGTTTGAAAACGGGATTGTAACGCTGTACGGCAGTTTCCGCGGCAATCCCGCCGATTTTCAGGGGGAATTGTGGCTTTCCGGTTCCGCAGACCAGTACCGGATTTCACGGGCTTCACTTAATT
>JBAPTX010000131.1:0-3219 GCA_049282375.1 Calditrichia bacterium | reverse complement strand
ATACTGTTGCCGGTAATTACAGGCTGGTTGGGACCGTTGCAGGCAATTCCGAACCCGAAGTTTACGGTATCGGGGTTGATGTTGTTGTTCAGCAGGGTATTTTTCCGGATTACCGGATTGGCACCGGACTGATAGCAGAGAATCCCGTAGGCACAGTTCTCCACATGATTGTTTTCCACAACTGCCTGCGACTGCGCCCAGATTGCAATGCCGCCGCTTTTTTCATATCCTCCCATAATAGTATTACCGCGGATTTGGGGAGAATTTACCCCCTGCAGCCCGACAGTAATGATCACATAAGGGGAAGTATTCTGATAATTGTTTTCCGTGAAAAGATTATTCTCCACCAGCGGAGAAGATCCCCCGGTCATTTTCAAAGCATACTGCCGGTTATTGCTTATTTCACAACTGCTGATACGGGCATTGGACCCCAGCAGGTCAATTGCCACTTCGCTGCTGTGCCGGACAATACAATTCTGCAGAACCGGGCTGGCGTAAATACCTTTTATGCTGCGGGTTCCGTATTCAACAATACAATAGTTCATCTGCATTACCGCTTCCAGCTGGGCATCGCGGAATTCGATACCCGCATAATCGCCAATCTGCTGATTCACAGAAGAAAATAAAATGGGTGCGGAGGCTGAACCCGCCGCGAAGAAATCGCCCTTTACAATCAGTGCGATAGATCCGTTCTGATCCTGAAAATAAATTTTGCTGCCGGCTGCAATATCCAGCCGGTCTCCGGCTGTGATAGTCACAGTAGCGTTTATATAGAAAAGGGTATCGCCGCCGGTAACAGCGCCTCCGCTGTAGGCCACCAGACTATCAGGCGTCCAGACGACCCCCGTGCCGGGAGTGGCATAATCCGCCTTTAAAACTGTGTGAAGCAACAGCAGGAACAGAAAACCTGCAAATTGTAATTTAAATTTCATGAGATCTCCTTTTTATCCGCCGGGCTTCCCAGGCGAACTTCCCGGATCAGATAGGACACATCCATGAAGAGGTCCTTCCGGGGATAATTCATCAGCAGTGAGTAGAGCCCGACAATAAAATAAATATGCATATTTTTAGTTGTGAAAGTCAGCCAGTAAAATACAACTCCCAGCAGAATCAATCCGCCGCCCATTAACCACACCGTTTTCATCTTCTTGCCGAATTGCCGGGTCAGGCGCCGGATTAACATTTTGTCATCCAGTTCCGGTTCTTCCTTTACAATTTTTTCCAGAAACAGCCGGATTTGCCTAAGGCTGAAGATCCTTCTTTTCAATTGAAAAATGGTAATTGCCAGAAAAATGGCAATGACAAAACTGGCCAGATCCACCGCTGAAAAATAACTGAAAATACGCGGAGGCCGCTGTGTGCTGAAATGATGGGCAAAGGCAGCGCCATAAAAAAGAATGCTGCTGATAAAAATGACTTGCCAGTACGCCCGCATGCGGCGGATAAAATTTTCTAATAAAATATCGAGATCGGTTTTCAGCATGTTAGGACTCCAGCGGATGCCCGTTTGTTGGTGCGGAATAAGGCTGTGCAGTGATGAAAAAGAGAATCCGCCCGCTCAGTTCACCCACCAGCACCATCAGAATTACCGGATTAAAGGAGATTTCGGCAAAGAACAATCCCCAGATCAGGTAAACCGCTGGCATAATGATTCCGAAGATGAAGCGGACCCCGAATAAAGTGACATGTGTTCCCAGCATCATTTGCACTGCCTGCCGGGTCACCACATTGGCGCTGCTTAAAAACCGGAAACGGCTCCAGATGGTAAGCCCTTCCAGAATTAAAAAGACGAGCATTGTCCAGGCCAGAATACGGCTGATGGTTTCATCCAGAAAAAGGGCCAGCCCCATTGCACACCCCATTACCACGGTTCCCTGCACAATTGCCCCGGCATTGGTGGGATGCTGCCAGGCAGGCCGTAGCTGCTGAAAGGTATAGTTGCGGGCGACCAGCAGGAGGGTGTAAACGGCAATAATAAAAGTAATAAAATCCAGCAGATGCAGCGGTGAATACAGAAAGTTGCTGAGCAGGGCCAAACCCAAAGCCAACAGAAAAATGGAATAAGCAGCCATATCATCCTGAAAAAGGGGCCGTTCCGCTGAAGGGAAGTATGGATGCTGCCAGCGGGACCGCCGTATAAACAGGGCAATGCTGAGCACGATAAATCCCCAAATCCAGATATAAATGTTGAAATGATAATAAATCTGCAGACGCTCACGGAAAAGCTGGTCATCGTAAGTGAAATATGCAATTAAAAAATTAGCGGCAAAACTTCCGATAGTCAGCATTAATGAAAACAGGAAAATAATATTCGGGATTTCTAAGAAGGGGCGGAAGCGTATTTTTTCTTGTGCCATATCAAGTATCCCATTTTAAAAGTGAATTTAATTACGCCAAAAATATAGGAATTGCCCGGCGGCTTTGCAACGGGTTGCGGCATTATTTACCTATTCTAAAAGCCGGGAAGTTACTGTATCACCTCTTCCTTGTTCATTTATCCCTATCCAATAACGCTGGCTGTTGATCTTTTCTTTCCAATTTGTGAGAATATTATAATGCTTGCACTAACCGGAATTACAATGATAAGTTTATAAGATGCTGGTAATAAAATGAGTTATTTAAATGAATGCACCCTCAAAGGAACAGATTCAAAATATTATAGATACAGCCCTCGCCGAAGATATCGGAAATGGCGATGTCACTACTGCCGCAATAGTGCCCACCGGCGAAATATTCAAGGGTAAGTTTACAGCAAAGGCAGACGGGGTTGTGGCAGGTTTAACCGTTGCGGAGATGGTATTTCAGCGCCTGGATCAAAAGGTAAACTTCAAATCTTTAATCAGAGAGGGAGAGAAAGCTGAAAAAGGTGAGACCATTGCGGAGGTTGAAGTGTCCGCTCAGGCACTGCTGAGCGGGGAGCGCGTGGCCCTGAATTTCCTACAGAGAATGTCCGGAATCGCCACTTTAACAAGCCGGTTTGTGGAAGCGGTCCGCGGGACCGGGGCCAAAATCCTGGATACCCGCAAAACAGTTCCGGGGCTGCGTCTGCTGGATAAATGGGCGGTAAGGATTGGCGGCGGCAATAACCACCGCTTTGGTTTATATGATATGGCCCTGATTAAAGAAAATCATGTTACTGTTGCCGGCAGCATCAGCCGGGCTGTCGAACGCGTGCGCAGCCATTCCGGCAGTAAAATAAAAATTGAAGTGGAGGTGCGC
>JBAPTX010000130.1:0-5369 GCA_049282375.1 Calditrichia bacterium | reverse complement strand
CTTCAAAGGTTTCTTCAAATTCCGCATCACTTTCACCGGGAAAACCGACAATCACGTCAGTAGATAAAGCCATTCTGGGATAATGGCGGCGAATGTCCTCTACCAGTTCAAGATATTCTTCCCGTGTATAGGTGCGGTTCATTTTTTGTAGAATACGGGAATTTCCCGCCTGCAGCGGCAGATGAATATGTTTACAGACTTTCGGGTTTTCCGCAACTTCATGAAGCAGACGGTGCGGAAAATCCTTCGGATGCGGAGAGGTGAACCGAACCCGCCGGATTCCTGGGACTTTGCTTACAGCCTGCAGTAAATATGCAAAATCATGTTCATCATATTTGTATGAATTAACATTTTGTCCCAACAGGGTGGTTTGCTGAAATCCCTCTTCCGCCAGTTTTCTGACTTCCTGCACCACATTTTCCGGCGACCGGCTGCGCTCGCGTCCTCGGGTGTACGGCACCACACAAAACGTGCAGAAGTTATTGCAGCCGCGCATTACTGCAATCCACGCATTTATCCCTCCGCTGCGGCGCGGATATACATCGGCATAATCTTCAAATTCCGATAAGGTTACATGATATGCACCGGATCCCTTTTCTTCTATTTCACGGATCATTCCCGGCAGATGCTTATAGCTATCCGGCCCTGCAACAAAGTCAAGCTGCAGGTCGCGGTTATCCAGTAGCTGTTTGCGGAAATTGGTTGCCATACAGCCAAGTACACCAACTAAAACAGGATTGCCGTTACGGTTCCGGCGCAGCGTGTGAATGCGGTTGTATACTTTACGATTGGCATTATCGCGAACCGAACAGGTATTCAGCATAACCACATCCGCCTGCTGTTCCGATTCAACCGCGTCATAGCCGGCGTTTGCCATAATTGCCCGGACCAGTTCGGTGTCATACTCGTTCATCTGGCAGCCGTATGTTTCTATATAAAATTTTTTCATAAAATAATTTCTTATTTAATCAGTGATTAAACTGAATCAGACAAAAAGTTAAACAGTCTTTAATTTTCTTCGGCGCTGAGCAGGGTACCGCTCATAAAATTTCCCGCAACATGATTAAGCCGAACCGGCAGAATTTTATTTGATAACTGCAGATCACATTTTACTTTCACGCGAATGTAGGTATCGGTCAGCCCGCTCCAGTATCCTTTCTTCTTTTGTTCAAACAGAACCAGCGGAGCAGTGCCGATCTTATCTTCCATAAACAGGCGCCGCTTACGTGCGCTCAGTTCCCGTAATAAACGACTGCGCTGCTCAATAACGGCTGCGTCCACTTTTCCGGGCAAATTTCGGCTTTTTGCCCAAGGCCTTTCTGAATAACTGAATACGTGAAAATAGGCCAGGGGCAATTCGCGAAGCAGATCGTAAGTTTGCCGAAAGTGCCGGTCGGTTTCTCCCGGGAAACCCACAATCACATCTGTCCCGAGACAAGCTTGCGGCAGTGCCTTGTGGACTTCTTCGATAAAGGAACGAAAATCAGCAACACTGTATTGCCGGTTCATTGCTTTTAAAATTTCCGGGCTGCCGCTTTGCAGCGGAATGTGAAGATACCGGCATAATTTTGGAGAATCCTGCATTCGTTCAATCAGCGGCCATGGAATTGTCGTGGGTTCAATGGAAGAAATCCGCAGCCGCTCCAGTTTTTTTAACTGAAGCAGTGCATCAATCACATCGGCAATGCCCAGTTCGCGAAAGCGGTAGGTTCCCACATTAATTCCCGTGAGCACCAGTTCGCGGTGGCCGGCCTGCAGCAGCAGACCGGCTTCTTGTAAAATATCATTAAATACACGGCTGCGGGCGCGGCCGCGGGCAAAGGGAATGACGCAGAAAGAACAGAAAAAATCGCAGCCATCCTGAATTTTCAGGTTTGCACGGGTATGCTGGCGGTCGATGCCCGGCGCGGAATGGGTAAAGGAGTCGCGGGAAATGACCGGCACCATCGTCTGCGCCGGTTCATCTTTTCCGCTTTTTTGCAAGATTTCTGCCAAATCCATTTTCAGCGCATTTCCAACTACCCAGCGGACATTGGGCATATCCAGTAATTTTTCCCGCTGAATTTGCGCCTGGCAGCCAACCAGAGCGATCCGTGCCGCGGGATTAATGCGGTTGATTTTATTGACAACTTTTCGGGTGTCCGCATCGCCGTTTTCAGTAACTGTGCAGGTATTGACTACCACTACTTCTGCCGGCTGCTTAAAATCCACCACCTGAAATCCGTTTTTTTCGAAGCTGCTTTGCATAATGGCGGTTTCCGCCTGATTTAAACGGCAGCCCAGAGTATAAAAAGAAACACGATTCATATAAATCCAACATTCTGTTTAAATGCGGGCAAATATAGGAAGAAATCAGCCAAATTTCAAACGGGAAGCAATTCAGAAATTATAGGGAATTCGAGTTATGAAAGGTCCTGCCGTTCTTGTAGAAGTTTACCTCAAGCTATACATATCAGTTTGAACTGTACCTGCTTTTTAAAGAACTGCAGTTACCAGTTGCTCCACTGAAAAGTTTTGTAGGTATTTTTGAGGGCATCCTGCCTCAGCTTTCCCGGTAATGGCTGCCAATGCTGCGTTTGTTTTCCCATGCGGACATTGTTACGATAATGGCCACTCTAACGGCATTACGCAATCCGATCAGCCCGTCGGAGAGGCGGGTCACCCGGTAGAATTCTTCAATTTCGGATTCCAGATTTCGCAATTCGCGCAGGGCCCGGGCCAGCCGTTTGCGCGTTCGCACCAATCCCACATAGCTCCACATGATGTGCTTAATAGAGCTCATATCCTGCGAAATTAAAGCCGGATCAGCTTTCTCCAGCCCGAAGTCTTCCCACTGCGGATACAGCCCGGGGTCGGGTTGTAGATAATGGGGTAAGTGTTCCCGGATGTGCAAGGCGGCACGATGCCCCCAAACAACCCCTTCCAGCAAAGAAGCACTGGCCAGCCGGTTTGCCCCATGCACACCGGTGCAGGAGACTTCCCCGATGGCATACAAATTACGGATGGTGGTGCGTCCCCAGCCATCTACCCAGACACCGCCGCAGAAGTAATGGGCCGCAGGCACCACCGGCACCGCTTCACGGGTCGCATCAATGCCGTACTGCAGGCAGTTTTGATAAATGGTGGGAAATTCCTGCCTGATTTTTTCCGGCTCAATGTAGGAGTGCATATCCAGATAGACATTCGGCAGATCGTTCAACAACATTTCAGTATGAATACTGCGGGCCACAACATCCCTGGGCGCCAGGTCCTTCCATTCCGGGTCATATTTTTGCATGAAGGGTTCGCCGTTTCCCAGAACCAGCCGTGCACCGGCGCCTCGCACGGATTCTGAGATCAGGAAACGGGGAGCGGTTTTGTGCTGAAAAGTGGTTGGGTGAAACTGAATGTATTCGTTGTTAATAACACGGGCTCCGGCCCGGTAAGCCATGGCAAGTCCATCCCCCCTTGCCCAGGCAGGATTGCTGGTGCGCAGGAAAATCTGCCCCAGGCCGCCGGTTGCCAGAATTGTGACTGAAGCCAGACAGCGAATGACCTGCTCCTTTTTCTGATCGTATAAATAGGCGCCAACACAGGTATGGGGCTGGTAAACCGCCAGACGGTTTTTTGAATGATGGGAAGGTGTCAGTAAATCCACTGCGGTAAAATCTTTAAGCAGACGGATATTGGGATGGTTTTGCAGCCGGTTGATCAAAGCCTTTTCAATGACCATACCGGTCTTATCTTTAACATGAAGAATCCGCGGAAGGGAATGGC
This sequence comes from Calditrichia bacterium, assembly GCA_049282375.1. Lineage (GTDB taxonomy): Bacteria > Calditrichota > Calditrichia > RBG-13-44-9 > RBG-13-44-9 > JBAPTX01. The sequence continues at coordinate 1,613 of JBAPTX010000130.1, read as the reverse complement.
TGCCCTCCGTTACCAGAGAAAGTTCTCCATTTGGCAAGCGGTCAAAAGGAATTTCCAGTTTTTCCACCAGCAGTTGCCATACAAGGTCCGGCCCTTCCTCTGCCATTATCTGAACGGAAGCAGGATCGGATAATCCCGCACCGGCCCGTTTTAAATCTTTTTCCAGCAGCTCCGGGGAATCATTTTTACCCCGGTAAATAATGCCCCCCTGTGCATAAAATGTATTCGACTCTTCGGGATTGCTGGCGCGTGTAATCAGGGTTACGGAAACACCGGCATCCGCCAGTTGCAAGGCCGCAACGCCCCCGGCTATTCCGCAGCCAATTATCAATACATCAGAAGTCAGGCACTCTGCCATAAAATTATTCGCACCTAATCACTATTTGACGGCTAACATTCTCTCCACCGGAATGACCGCTTTACGGCGTAAATCTTCATCCAGTTCAATCTGGTACTGCAGTTTCTGCAAAGACGCCAGGGTATCTTCCAGGGTAATTTCATTCATATGGGGGCAGCGAACACTGCACAACCGCAGCATCTCCTTGCCGGGATTGGCGGCGGCAATATTATCTCCCATCGCGCACTCTGTCAGCAGCAGATAGCGGGGCGCCTTGCTTTCCTCCACATGGCGGATCATTGCCGAAGTACTGCCGGAGAAATCGGAAGCTTCCACCACTTCCGGGCTGCATTCCGGGTGGGCAAGAATTATGGTGTCCGGGAACTGGCGCCGTACATTTTCGATGTCCTCCACTGTGAACTTCTCGTGCACTTCACAACGTCCCTTCCAGCCGATTACCTCATACTCCAGCGGCGAGCCGTTTTGCGGCTGTGGTATCTGGCTGGGGAAAATGATCCGTTTACCGGTTTCCCGAGCCACATTTTTTGCCAGATATTCATCGGGAATGAAAATAACGCGTTCACTGTCCAGCGAATTCACGATTTTCACGGCATTCCCGGAAGTGCAGCAGATATCACTTTCCGCTTTTACTTCAGCATAAGTGTTGATGTAAGTGACCACGGGTATCCCTGGAAATCGTCTTTTTAATTCGCGGACATCCTCCGCAGTAATACTTTCCGCCAGCGAGCAGCCGGCTTTCTCAGCCGGTAAAAGAACCATTTTAGCCGGATTCAGCATTTTTGCGGTTTCCGCCATAAATCGTACCCCGCAGAATACAATAATATCTTTATCAGTTTCTGCTGCTTTCCGGGCAAGTTCCAGCGAATCTCCCACAATATCCGGGATGGTATGAAACAGCGCCGGCTCCATGTAATTATGCCCAAGAATAATGGCATTTCGTTCTTTTTTCAGTTCATTTATTTGCTCTACCAGCCCGGCTTTGTGGCGCAATTCAAAATCGGGAATCAGTTTTCCCAATTTTTCCTTCATTTGCTGATATGTATTTTCGGTTGTCATTATTTAACCCTGCTTGATATTGTAACCTCATTTGAAACGCACTATGCACTATTAGTTCCCACACCCGTATAAATTAGTAAACTGATATCCAGTGCCGTAACAGAATGAGTCAACTGTCCCACGGAAATGAAGTCCACACCCGTATCAGCAATGGCGCGCACAGTATTAAGACTCACATTTCCGGATGCTTCCAGCGGCA
>JBAPTX010000129.1:0-1706 GCA_049282375.1 Calditrichia bacterium | reverse complement strand
ATTTTTCTATATTAACTACCTGTGAACGTCTGGAAATTAAAGCATCAGCAAGTGACTGTTTTGTTCGTTTCGCATATCGTCTCGTCATTTCAGTTTTTGTATGACCAAGTTGCTCTCGAACCAAATCCATATCATATCCCATGTCTAAAAGCTGACACCCCAATGAATGGCGTACCCCGTTGTACATTTTAATTTTTATTCCTACTCTGGCACATGCATCATGCCAGATATTGTTTAGATTTTTACCGGTATATGGTTTCCCATCGCTACGGACAAATACAAACGGAGATAGATTAACCGGCATTTCATCTAAGACTTGCTGAAAATATGGTGTAATTTGATACCGGCGAATTGTTCCTGTTTTCGTTGTCTTCAACTCATTTTCAGAAAATGCCCTTCGAATGATCACATATCCATTTTCCAGGCAGTTTTTTTGAAGTGCCCTTGCTTCGCCGGGGCGGACGCCGTACTCCATCATAAATTGATAAATCGGTCTGTGACGTTCCGGGATTGCTTCAAGAATTGATTCTTGTTGATCTAATGTCAGATATTCGATTTCCGGGAGGGCATAAGAAAGTTTTGGGAAGGGCGGGACTCTGGGCAAATCCTCATTCCGCCATGCCCATCTCATCATTGTGCGTAGAGCACTGACAACATTATATTTGCCTTTGTCCGCCCTCGGAATCCATTTGTGGAATTTCACCAGGTCATTATGACGGATATGCCTTAAATCTTTATCACCGAAAAATGGAATAATATAATTTGTGACGGATGATCTATAATCTTTAAGCGTATTTTTGCTGACATCAATAACATCAAGCCATTCTTGGGCATAACCCCTTGTGGACATGGGGCTATCTGGCTTCCAATGCTTTGGATTAAACGTCGCGTCATCTACCTCAGTCCGAATCCGATTGAGCTGTTTTTCAGCAGACTTTTTGGACCAAAAAGGCTCCCTGGTTATCGGATGGCGGAAAATCTTATGCCTTTTACCGTCCCAGTAAATTGACACAAACCACCGATTGGATTTCTTGTCATAATGACATGATCCTTTCATAAAATCACCCCCTGATGGGTGATTATAATATGTGGATGTTTGCGTCAAATTATTATATTCGATATCTATTTTTTTTGTCGAAATTGCTTGACATATCTTTATATATGCTTTAAATATGCTTTATATTTGTTATAAATAATTTATTTTATTACATCTGTCAAGGAGAAAACCATGAAAAAGACCGAGTTGAAAATGCTAAATTTCAGAGTCCCCCGCAATCTTATCAACAGGCTAAAAAGAGAATCAACCGTACGTGGGATGTCCCAGTCAGCCATCGTTGTTTCTGCTTTGGAGCGAGAACTTATCCGCTGGGAAAAGGAATATGCCCAACAAATACAGCTTCGAAAGGATGCGGGTTTTGAAGGAGATGAATTTGATGACAATGATAATACTACTGAATAAACTAAGCGATGAACTCAGTTAATGAATTTCGCGCTTATTACGAATCCGAATTTGGGTCATTAGGTGCAACAGATTCCAGCGGCTGGGTCCAAACGCGATGCCCGTTCCACCGGGATTCAAGCCCAAGTTTAGGCCTCAACCTCAGAACGGGAGGTTTTAATTGCCTCGGTTGCGGAGCGAAAGGTTCAGTGGAAGAGTTCTATATGAAGCGAAATAACGTAAACTTCGAAACCGCCTGCCGGGAAAC
>JBAPTX010000128.1:0-6119 GCA_049282375.1 Calditrichia bacterium | reverse complement strand
TAACCTGTTCAATTTTGGTGCGGAAGAAGGCGGCCCGGAACTGGTGGCATCCAAGCGGGTTTCGGACCGGCTGAGGGTTACATATACAACCAATGTGGGGCAGTTGAACGATAACGGCATACGCCTCAATTATGAACTGACAGACCATATTTCTTTGCAGGGTAAAACCGATCAGTACGGAAACTCGGGGTTGGACTTAAAATACCGAATAAAATTTAAATGAAGAAATCAGGAATATTCTGGATAGCTGTCCTGCTGCTGATGGCAGGCGGGCTGGCGCCGCTCCATGCCGAATCCGATGAGAAAATGGAAATCAAAAAGGTTACCTTTGAGGGAAATCATTCCTTCTCTGATGACCGGCTGCGGAAGTTGATGGTCTCCCGGCCTTCCTCCTTTTTTCGTAATTCCTATTACCGGGAAGAAGTGTTGCGGCAGGATCTGGACGGCATTGTTACCTTTTACAATAATCAGGGCTATTTACAGGCGGAAATAACCGGTCATGAAGTGCAGAAGGATACCAGCGAAAATGAAGTTCGTATCCATATTTCGCTGAAAGAAGGTGCGGTAACCCATCTGGAAAGTATCAGTATTCTGGGAAATGAGTTTTATTCAGATTCTCTGTTGAGAAAAAAAATAAATCTGAAGCCCGGCGATCCTCTGCTGCGCAACGAGATTAATAGCGCAACGGTGGAAATGATTCGCATGTACGCCAATAAAGGGTTTCTGGATGCGGTGGTAAAACCGGATATAAAAATAAACGACAGCACCCATCTTGCGCTGGTGGATTATATGATTGAGGAAAATACCCAGTATACAATAGATGAAATTATTATTAAAGGATTGGATAAAACGGATCGCAATGTGGTAACAAGGGAGTTAAAATTTGATTCCGGCGATCTGGTGAATTATTCCGAATTACTGCAGTCGCAGCAGAATTTGTATGAAACGGGCCTTTTCCGCAGTGTATATATCAATCCGGACACTGCCGCCAATGAGGATGCCGATACCAAAGATATTATAGTTGAGATTGAAGAAAACCTGCCGGCGGAGTTCAGTATTTCGGTGGGTTATGCCACAATTGAAAAACTCCGCGGCACGCTGGAAATTTACCACAACAATTTAATGGGAACTGCCCGGAAAGCGGGTCTGCAGACGCAGGCCAGTTTTATCAACCGCCAGATACGCGCCTCTTTTACCGAACCCTGGACGTTTGGCACCCGTTTTAAAACGGACATTAATGCCAAGTGGGAATACCAGGAAGAGCCTGGCTATAAAGTGCGGCGTTACGGGGGCAATATCAGCGTCGGACGCGAATTCCTGAAAAATTCCAACGTGGCGCTGTCCTATCGTATTGAAAATGTAAAATTGACCGATATAAAACTGCAGAATATTCCGCGGGATCTGGAAAGAAATGACCTGCGCACGATTAAACTGGATATGGTTTATGATACCCGAAATGACCTTTTTAATGCCACCGAAGGTTTTTTTGCAAATTTAAGCAATGAAGTCTCCGGCACCTTTTTAAGCAGCACGGTCAGTTTCTTCCGCTCTACACTCGATTTGAAATATTTTTGGCCATTAAGAAAATCCACAATTCTGGCATCCGCATTAACGCTGGGCTGGATGGATGCGCATAATGGCTTAAGGGATATTCCCCTGAACGAAAGGTTTTATACCGGCGGCCCCAATTCCGTGCGCGGTTTCAATTATCAGGAAGTGGGCTCACTGGATGAAAGCGGTTACCCTATTGGTGGTAAAATTAAATCGGTTTATAATCTGGAAATCCGTCAAACCATCTACAAGATGGTTGGCGCAGTGGCATTTGCCGATGTGGGAAATGTCTGGGAAACGCCCCGTTATGCGAATCCCGGCGATTACCGGTATGCGGTCGGGGTTGGTGCCCGGGTGAACACCCCCATTGGACTGTTGCGTCTGGACTGGGGTTTCAACATATTTCCGCAGCCGGATGAGCCGCGCAACAAGTTATATTTTGGTATGGGACAGGCATTTTAAACCAAAACTGATTATGAATATCAAAATCTCATCTCCCCTTAAAAAATATCATCTGAGAAAAATGGGGAGTTTCTTCAAATTTTATTTTGGAGGACTTTATACCCGGCTGGACAAACATCACTCCTTTTTATTGGGCGGGGGGCTTACCTTTTCCATATTCACCTGTCTGCTGCCCTTTACCCTGGTCATATTTTCTTTATTGGGGATTCTGCTGGAAATGAAAGGGATTCGTTTTCAGATCCAGTTATTTATTGACACCCTTATTCCCTATCAGAGCTCTTCCCAGTTTATCAAAGAATTCATTTTCAACAGAATGGATGATTTCCGTTTTTACAAGACCATCACCGGTTTTATGGGTGTGTTCGGTTTGTTTTTTGCCGCCAGCGGCCTCTTCAGCAGCATGCGGACCATTCTGAACATGGTATTCCGGGTAACCAAGGGGAAGAATATTCTCATTGGCAAATTGCGGGATTTCGGGATGATTATCCTGGTGGTGGTGCTTTTTCTCATTTCAGTGACCCTGCTGCCCTCTCTGGATGTTCTGGTGGATACGATGGACCGCTTTGATTTTCATTATTTTTTGAACCTGAATGTGGTTTATGACTTTTTTGCCTCCTTCATATTTTCCATTATTTCTTTCCTGGTAATTTTCGGCGTTTTTTTTATGATCTATTATCTGATTCCCTATGAGCGCCCCCGGAAAAGGGTGGCCACTGTCAGTGCCTTTTGGGCTGCTATTCTGTGGGAAATCGCCAAACAGATTTTTGGTTATTATATTGCCCATGCGGTAAATTTAAGCCGGGTTTACGGCACCTACCTGTTTATCGTTGTATTTGCCTTCTGGATGTACTATTCATCACTGGTATTTATTGTGGCTGCGGAAATCGGTCAGTTGTTCCGCGAGAGAAGAGGGTATTTCCGGACGCGCAAAAGCAAAGGCCACGGGTTGAGGGAACGGCCTGAAAATCCGTTTAACGAAGGTAAGTGACAGGTTTAGTGGGCAGTTATCAGTTAGCAGTTGGCAGTTGGCAGTTGGCAGTTAGCAGTGGGCAGTTGGCATTTGGCTGTAACAAGTGAAAGAAACCGTCAGGAGCTGAGCGTGAAAAGAAATTTTAAATTCCATTCCCGTAAGCTGGGCCTGCCGCCCGGAGCAATGGTTCATATCGGCGAGAAGAAAACCGACAAGGTGGAAATTACCCTGATGGATTATGATTCACAAAAATATGATTACCGTCCGGTGGAACATATTGAGGAAGCCTTCCCTTTCAAGGAAACGCCCACTGTAACCTGGCTGAATATTTACGGGCTGCACGAAGTGGAGCTGATTAACCGCATTGGCAGGGAATATAACATTCATCCCTTGGTACTTGAAGATATTTTAAACACCGGCCAGCAGCCGAAAGTGGAATTTTTTGAGGATTATATTTTTCTGATCCTGAAAATGATCTGGTATGATTCGGCAACCCGTGAAATCAGCATTGAACAGATCAGCATTGTAATGGGCTCCAACTATGTTCTTACCTTTCAGGAACGCAGGGGAGATATTTTTAATCCGCTGCGCCAGCGCATTGAATCCGGCCGGGGAAGGGCAAGGGTAAGCGGGCCGGATTATCTGTTCTATGCTATCATGGACGTGGTGGTAGATAATTATTTTCTGGTGATGGAAAATCTTTCAGAAGAAATTGAAATTCTTGATAAAAATGTGCTGCTGAGTCCGGAGCCGGCGATGGCAAAGGAAATTCAGCGGCTGCGGAAAGAATTACTTTTTTTGGGCAGAGCCATCTGGCCGCTGAAGGAAGTAGTGGTGACCTTGCGCAGGGAAGGTATCGATCAGATTAAAGCGAAGACCATTCCGTTCCTGCGGGATTTGCTGGACCACGTAAACCAGGTGTCGGATACTCTGGAAATTTACCGGCATATGGTAAGCAGCATTCTGGACATTTACCTTTCAACCATAAATACCCGCATGAACGAAGTGATGAAAGTGCTCACTATAATCGCCACAATTTTTATCCCGCTCAGTTTCATTGCCGGAATCTACGGCATGAATTTCGAATATATGCCGGAATTGCATTTTCGCTGGGCATATCCCACCCTGCTGTTGTTCATGTTTTTTGTGCTGATCACCATGCTGCTATTTTTCAGGAGAAAAGGATGGTTGTAAAGTGCGTCCGAAATGGAATTTTTAAATCAGAGAAATTTTACTACATAATTGTTCTGTTGTTCATCTGTTCTGCTTTGCAGGTTAATGCCCGGCCGCCGGAAGAAACCCCTTCCAATATTCTGCGCAATTCAATTGAAATGATCGGGAATCTGCCGCTGATTACCGTGCAGAATGAGCGCCTGTTTGCCTCCCAGACATTGCCGGTCTTTTACGAGCGCCGGGGCTATCAGTTGGCCTGGTTTGAGGGCGGAAGACTGCTGCCGCAAGCCGATTCTCTTCTGAAGGCGGTAAGCCGGTCGGAGCGTCATGGATTAACACCTGCAGTGTATCATCTCAATCGCTTAAAAGAACTGTCCGCCCAGATCCGCCAGGGGCAGGCCACCGCCGTACAGATTGCCGGGCTGGATTTGCTGTTGACGGATGCTTTTCTGGTTTATGGCTCCCATCTGCTGGCCGGACGGGTGGACCCGGAAAAACTGCATTCGCTTTGGCTGGCCAACCGGCGGCAACTGGATATGGCCGCGGTTTTGCAGGATGGGCTGAACAGCGGGCGCATTGCCGCCGAGCTGGCGAAACTGGATCCTCCCCAAAACGGATACCAGGAGCTGCAAAAAGCCCTGCAGCATTACCGCCGTATAGCGGAAAGCGGGAGCGGGGCTGTCATTCAGAGCGGTATTTCGATCCGGCCGGGCCAGCAAGATAACCGTCTGCCTGCTGTTCGCCGCCGGCTTTTCAGACAGGAGTTTTTGAAAGACAGCCTTCCCCCCAAAACACCGCTTTATTATGACAGCAGCCTGCTCGCTGCAGTGCTGCAGTTTCAGGCACAGAACGGTCTGGAAGCAGACGGCGTTATTGGCGCCCGTACGGTGGAAACTCTGAATTTTCCGGCGGCTCAACGGGTGCAGCAAATCGCCACAAATCTGGAACGCTGGCGCTGGCTGCCGCAGGATCTGGGAAAGCGCCACCTGCTGGTGAATATTGCAGATTTTAATTTAAAAGTAAGGGAAAACAGTCAAACCGTTCTGGAAATGCGGGTGGTGGTCGGGAAACCCTATCGTAAAACCCCGGTTTTCAGTGACCGCATGACCCATCTGGTGATCAATCCCTGGTGGGGTGTACCCTACAAACTGGCAACAGAAGACATTCTGCCGAAGGTGAAAGCCAATCCACAATTTCTGGTACAGAATAAGTTCAAAGTTTACGGCAAAGGATTAAATCCGCTGGATCCGGAAAATATTAACTGGAAATCCCTCACCGTCAAAAATTTTCCCTATTACCTGCGGCAGGAGCCGGGTCCGCAAAATGCCCTGGGGCGCATCAAGTTTATGTTTCCCAATAAGTTTGAGGTGTATCTGCATGATACCCCCAGCCGGGACCTTTTCGCGAAAACCCGCCGGGATTTCAGTTCCGGCTGTATCCGGCTGCAACAGCCGCTGGATTTAGCGGAATATGTGTTAAAAGGAGACAGCCGCTGGACCCGGGAAGCCATTCAAAAGACCATTGATTCGGGAAAAGAACAAACCGTCCCGTTACCGGAACCACTGCCGGTTCATCTGCTTTACTGGACTGCCTGGGTTGACGGGGAGGGAAAGCTGCAGTTCCGTGAAGACATTTATGACCGCGATGAAGCGGTCTGGCAGGCTTTAACCGAACCGCCGCCGGGAAAGTGAGAATATTACAGGTGGTGACCATGCAAACGGATTTTCTTTTTGAGTGGCGGGGAGAGAGAGGGTGTTAAAAGAAATTTTAACCTTTTTAATGCAGGTAAAGGATTAAAGACAGGTAAACGCAGTATTTGAATAGGGTGAAATTACCTTAAACCCTCTCAGCGCATTTCTGAAGTGTTTCAGCTAATACACGCGAATCAATTCCCAATCCGGGCTTTGATCCCGGATATAACCGGCCTTTGCGCAAAGTGAGCAGACCGGCGGCCGGGTCGTTC
>JBAPTX010000127.1:0-2622 GCA_049282375.1 Calditrichia bacterium | reverse complement strand
GGGCGATCATAATAACCGGGAAGTGGAAGAATTGCATTCAGTAATAAGGGTTCAGCGGGATATTCTGGAAAGCTCTAATGTCGGGCTTATGCTGGTGGACCGCGAAGCCAACTGGTGGGGGGACCAGACCCGGCATAATCGTGCAGCCAGCCTGGACTGGAATATCTATAAAAAACAAAAATATTTTATCGGGCAGTTTGTGTATTCAGGCAATAAGGAGGAAGGCCAGCCGGCTCTAAACGGAGGCGCTGCATATGTTCAGGGGGGCCATTACGGCAGCCTTTTCTGGTTTGATGCACATGCCTACTATTATGAACCGGAATTTGATATCAATAAAACCGGATTTTTTCAGAACATTGTGGGCAAAGGTCAGAAACAACTTGGTTTGTATGCGGATATTCATCCATTTTTAAATAAGCGGTATATCCGGAGCTGGGGATTCAGCCTGCAGCCGACATTAATCCGCGATTCGGATGAAAGTGTAAACAGTTTCGGTGTTAAAACCACTTTGTGGGCGGAAACCCCGGACCAGTCTGAAGTCTCAGTCGGGTTTACCCGCTACCGCGATGTGGAAAGTGACCTTTATTATCTTTATTTCGGCCGCTCCCGGCAGCCGGACCTTGCCTACTGGGGCCGCGACTATTTTATGCAGATTACAAGCGATCCGGGAAAAATTATATCGGGCCGCCTTAACTTTAACTGGGATACCCATTACTATTATCAGCTTCATAAAACCGGAATCAGCCGGGGTATTGACGGGGCACTGCGCCTAAATCCGCTTTCAAATGCATTCCTTGAATTCAATTATAAGCGGCAGCTTTTTTTAAATAATAATGGCAATGAGCTGAGGCCGGAAAATATCGGCCAGCCCGATTTCCAAATTTATGCGATGCGCTGGCGCTATCTATTCAGTAAAAATATTTTTACCCGCGGATTTTTTCAGTTTACAAACGGAGCCGAGGAATTTGTTTCTGTTCAGCAAAACGGTGTAAACATTTTGCAGTATGATGTGTGGGACCGCCTGAGTGCAAATCTATTATTGGGCTGGCGTTTCCGTCCCGGCAGTACGCTGTATCTTGCCTATACCCAAACCTGGGATCAGCGTTTTTCAACTGATTTTCAAAGTTCAAACCGTATTCTTTTCTTTAAATTTTCCTACCTGTGGAGTTTGTAAATGAATTTTGTTAGCCGGATCGATCCGCAAAACTGGATCCCTTTTCGCTTAAAAAAAGAAACATCTCTCTGGGCTCGGCAGTACGGCTATATCGCCGGTGTGGACGAAGCCGGCTGCGGTCCGCTGGCTGGCCCGGTGGTTGCCGCCGCGGTAATCTTTTCTCCGTTTTTTTATATTGAACAGGTCAACGATTCAAAAAAACTGACTGAACAAAAGCGAGAAGAAATGTATGCAGTCATCTTGGACAATGCGGTCAGTTATGGAATCGGAATTGTATCTCATGTGGAAATTGATAAAATAAATATCCGGCAGGCCACCTTTAAAGCCATGCGTATGGCTCTGGGCTCTCTAAAAAAACAACCCGATTATGTTATATTTGACGGATACGAGCTGCCGGAGCGCTTTTTTGCACAGGAGCATATTATTGATGGGGATGAACTCTGCTTTACCATTGCCGCTGCTTCCATTATCGCGAAAGTGACCCGGGACCGCATGATGATCGATTTGCACATGCAGTACCCCCAGTATGGGTTTGATCACCATAAAGGATATGCGACGGCACATCACCGCCGGATGGTAAGGGAGCATGGCCCGTGCCCCATTCACCGGAAAACATTTCTTAAGAAAATTATTTCTTCCTGATTTTACCGCAATAATTTTATATAAATTTTATATTTTTAAAACGCGTTCTCAGCGCCTGGCGAATATCGCCTTCTTATTAGTTATCCCCGGGCATGGGATTGTTGGTATATATCAAATTAACCTTGACTATCATACCGTCTCTGCTTTAATTTTTCGCACCGTTTGTTAATGTTGATAAGGGTTTTATCAGAATGGTTAAAATTACGCAACAACTTTCTCTTGAACAGCGCCTGACTCCGCAGCAGATCCTGCTTTCCACCCTGCTTCAGTTACCGATGTTGAGTCTGGAGCAAAAAATAAAAACCGAAATGGAACTGAATCCTGTTTTGGAAGAAGCCGAAGAAATGGAAGACCTCCAGCAGGAAGAAGATGTAATGGATACAGATGAAAAAGCGGAGGAGGAAATACGGGAAGAGTTTGACCAGCTTGAAGAAAATAATAAAACGGAAGAAGAAGAAAAATACGAAGAATTAGATGAAGAAGTAAACTGGGATGAACTGGTAAACGACGAAGATAACTATGAATTTAAACTTCCCCGGGATAAAGAAGAGGACGATTACGAAAAACCGGAAGTGTATGAAGCCACTATGGCGGAGTACTTGCTGGAGCAGTTGCATTTACTGAATCTGAATGAAAGCGATTTTCGTATTGGCGAATATATCATTTATAACTTGCGTGATGACGGATACCTTGATCCTGAAGTTACCATCGAATCCATTGCACAGGTATTCGAACGAAAGCCGGAAGAGGTAAAGAAAATCCTGAAACGGGTTCAGGAGTTCGATCCGGTGGGAATTGCCGCCCGC
>JBAPTX010000126.1:0-2274 GCA_049282375.1 Calditrichia bacterium | reverse complement strand
GGGTTCAGGTGAAACTGAATCCCTTTTTTTGATTGTTATATGTTATCGGGATGGAGTGTGCTTGGCTTCAAAATTAAAAAAAGGGTTGAAATTTTTTGTTTTTTATGCTGCCAGTTTTTTTGTACTGTTGGCAGCATACGCAATTTACTTGTTTGCTTCAGTCCCCGATACCGCTGTTTGGACATCGCAGAATCCGAAAACCACTGCCTTTATGCAGTCCCGGCTTGCTGAAGGTGAAACGAGTAAATCTTCATCTAAAATAAAATACCGCTGGATTCCATATCATCAGGTTCCTCATTTAATGCGGCGCACGCTTGTGGTAGCGGAGGACGCCGCTTTTTGGCAGCATCATGGAATTGACTGGTTCGAAGTAAAGGAATCAATAAAAAAGAACTGGGAAGAACGCCGGTATGCCCGGGGCGCCAGTACTATTACACAGCAATTGGCCAGAAACCTCTATCTTTCCCCTGAAAAAACCATAAGCCGGAAGATACGGGAAGTGATGATTACCCGTGATCTGGAAAAGAATCTTAAAAAATCACGCATACTTGAATTATATATGAATGTAGTGGAATGGGGGCCAAATGTATTTGGTATCCGGGCGGCATCTCAATACTACTTCGGGAAAATGCCTTCTGAACTTCAACTCCATGAAATGGTAAGGCTGGCCGCCATTTTGCCAAACCCGCACCGCATGAACGCCGCACGGGTTAACCAGGCTGTTTACTGGAGGTCAATGGAAATTCTGAAAAGGCTGCGGGATGCCAGCTTCATCAGTCAGGCCCAATTTGAAACTACCCGTTGGCAGCTGAACCGGTTGAAGCGCTGATACCGGACAGTCTATCATCCCTGTCCGTTTTACCGCCTGAAGATTTTAAAGAATTCGCATACTTTGCTTTTATTCCTTATTCGGACCATCTTACCAGCCCCACTTCATATGGAGAGGGTAAAAGCGGGTGAAAAGGGAGCACCCTCAAAGCAAAGTTGTAATTCCCGCTATCGGACGGTTCCACTTCCGCTTCATATAAATATTCACCATTAGCCTGCTGTACGGAAACGTTTAGCTCAAAAATTTCGGTGCTGTTGGGAAAATCCGTCCGGATGGCTTTATGGGATAAATAGAGCTGTACCTTCACATCCTGTGGCTGCAGATCACCCAGATTTACCTGTGCTTTTACATTCCATTTTTCACCGAAATGAAGCAGAATATCGCCATTTTTATTCGGGGAGGTGATTTTAATTTTGTCCCAGCTTTGTTCTATTTTGTTTAGCCAGCGGCACACTTCTTTTGCACCTTTAAATCTGTCTTTTCTATATTCCTTCCCCATATCCATAGCGGGCTTGTAGTAATAGTTGAAGTAATCTTTCAACATTCGGTGTGTATTAAATACCGGTAATACAGACTTTATTGAATTTTTCATAGTTTGAATCCAGCGGCGGGGTAGCCCGGCATCATCACGCTCGTAGTAAAGAGGAATAATATCATTTTCCAGTATGTCATACAATTCTTCGCTGTCCCAGGAATCCAGTTCATCAAGGGACAGAAAGTCTTCATTGTCACCAAAGGCCCATCCGTTTTCTCCGTTAAATCCTTCTTCCCACCAGCCGTCCAGTACACTGAAATTGATTCCACCATTCATCCCCAGCTTTTGCCCGCTGGTTCCGGATGCCTCCTGCGTTCTGCGCGGGTTATTCAGCCAGATATCCACTCCCGAGACCAGATCACGGGCCAGGCTCATATCATAATTTTCCACAAAAATAACCCGCCCGCGCAGTTCCGGACTGAGAGAAAGATGATGAATCTGGCGAATCAGATCCTGACCTCCGCTGTCTTTCGGGTGCGCTTTTCCGGCAAATATTATTTGTACCGGGCATTGCGGGTCAGTGACAATTTTTTTCAGTCTTTCAATATTACGAAAGATAAGAGTACCGCGCTTATAAGTGGCAAACCGCCTTGCAAATCCGATTGTCAGGACGCCGGGTTTTAATAACTGCTTGATGCGCAGCATTTGCAATGAACTCATTTTATTGCGGTTGAACTGACTTTCCAAACGTTCCTTTACATGATTCAACATCTTTTCTTTCTGGGCCTGCTTGGTTTTCCAGAGGGCTTCATCAGGAATTTCAATAACTTTATCAATTAATTGTTGGTCATCCACCCGCATCAGCCATTGCGGGCCGAGTGAAGTATTAAATAATTCTTTTGTTTTGCGGGAAGTCCAGCTTCCTGCATGCACGCCGTTGGTAATATGGCCGATGGGAACTTCCTGAACC
>JBAPTX010000125.1:0-4421 GCA_049282375.1 Calditrichia bacterium | reverse complement strand
TCCCAGTACTGGGAGGCGGCCCAGTAAAACCCCAGGTTCCGTAGATACCGGCCGCCGTAGCTGCTTTCTCCGTAACTGGGAATGATGATGCCGGAGCGGCGGCCCCTCTCCATAGGAAAGACCCCGAAAGGGATGGCCAGAATGGGCACATCTGCGATATACATGATAATCGGTTTGGCAATGGCGCGCTTTTTGGCGATTATGCGCATCTCTTTGGCGCGAAAGTAAAAATCGGAATTTTCGATGCTGTCGCAGCTTGTAAAGTATCCATCCTTTACCAGCAGAGTACGCTCTCCCACCTTTTTAATGGTTTCGCCTTTATAGTAGCCGGGCTCCATTTTGGTGCGGCCGCTGAGCACTTTGCCGCGTTTGTTTTTGAAATCGTATTCCAGCTCAACTCCGGTAATCGGCTCTGTCCCTTTTTCTTTGAATACCGGAATACCGGAATAAACCGGATTTCCCAGAGAATCAGTGGAATCCTGAACCTGGGTCGCCACCATAATATTGCGGTCCCAGTTGATCATCACTTTCCCGGCATCCAGGCTCATATTCTGATATTCGATATGAACATCGCCGCTGAGGTAGGATTTGCGGCCGTCCACGGAAAAGGTGATCAGGCGGGCTGAATATTTGACCGGTCCTTCCAGCCCGGAGTCCTGCTGCGGGGCGGTCATGTTGGTGGTATCTGTCTGCAGGGTATCCTTTGGCGGGGCGCTGAACAGACTGTCCGGCTGCGGTTCCGCCGCCAGCGAATCGCTAAAAATGTCTGCCTGGCCGAACCCGCCGCCGGCCCATAGAAATATCAGCAGAAAGAAAATGGAAAAATGGATTCCTGTTCGGCTCAAAATAAACGATCCTGTTTACCGCGGTGCATTATATGTAATTTAGATTACTTACGCCCGTAATTACAAAAAGTTAACTGTAGAAAACGGGTAATAAAAACAGAACCTGTAAAATCAGGGTGTAACAGCAAAGCAGGATTTAAACTGTATGATTCGGGGGAAAGCCGCCTCCGGGTTCTTTTGGCTCTCATATGTTACTGCCGTTGTGAACGGACGATTTTATACAGGCAGCCGGAAATGCTGATTCATTTCCGGCTGCCGTAAAATATTCCCATCATGTGTACATCTGTCCACTGGATGAAAAAATCGATTCAACCCTCCGGCGGCGGATAAGAATTTTTGTTTAAAAGCCGCGATCGTCTTACGGCGGATTATTTTTCAAATGCCATGTTGCGCCACATCTTTGTCATGTCATACGGTGCGGGGTCGCCCCCCAGATATTTATGAAACCAGTCCAGATGAGCATTATAGTAGAACGGCATCGATTTAATGTAACTTGGCCAGTGGCCGTCGTTTTTAAAGACGATCAGCCGGGACGGGACACCCATCTTCTGCAGTGCGGTAAAAAACTGCAGGCTTTCCGTAAAATTTACCCGGTAATCTTTTTCGCCGGTAATGACCAGGCAGGGGGTGCTGAAATTCTTGACGTAATTGTGCGGCGACCATTTTTTATACATATCGGGATTTTCCCAGGGGGCGCCGCCCAGGTCCCAGTCCGGGAACCATAATTCTTCGGTGGTGCCGTACATGGAAGCCAGATTATAAACGCCCATCATGGAGACCAATGCTTTAAAGCGTTTGGTATGCCCTTCCAGCCACATCATCATATAGCCGCCGTAGGACCAGCCCATGGCGCCCATGCGTTCCGCATCCACGTAAGGAAGTTTGCTGAGTGAATCGGTGACGGCCATTACATCCTGGTAAACCTTGCCGCCCCAGTCTTTTGAAATGGCTTCGGTGAATTCCTGCCCGTAACCGGTAGAGCCGTGCGGATTGGGAAATGCCAGTACATATCCCGCACCCGGATACACCTGCCAGTCCCCGCGGAAGGCATCCGCCCACTGGGACTGCGGCCCGCCGTGTACGTTCACGATCAGCGGGTATTTTTTGCCGGGGTCAAAATCATGCGGTTTAATGAGAAAAGTGTGGATCTTTTTTCCGGTGGGGGAAGAAATCCATAATTCTTCCGCCGGGCGGATATCCACACTGTCTTCAATTTCCTTATTGAAAACGGTGAGCCGCTGCAGATCTTTACCGGAAGCGGTGGCACGGTAAATTTCGGTGGGTTCGGCAATGGCCCGCCGGCTGAAGTAAATCCATTTGCCGTCCGCTGAAATATCGAAGGAACCGATGGTTTTTGCATCCAGCACCGGCTGAACTTTACCGCCGTTGATATCCACTTTGTATAACGGCACCTGGCCTTTCACTTCGGCAGTAAAAAAAATACTGCGGGAATCCGGCGCCCACTGAAAATCGCTGACCCAGTAGTCAAAATCCTCGGTCAGAACCCGGAAACCGCCGCTTTTCCGGTCATAGAGCGCCAGGCGGAAGCGGTCCGCTTCGTAGGTGGGGACAACCTGTTTTAAGAATGCAATGTAGCGTCCGTCAGGGGAATAGAGCGGATTGCCGTCATAAGCTTCGTTGTTATCTGTAATGTTTTTTACTTGCCCGCCGCTGAGCGAAACCAGCCACAGATCTTTGTTGGTGGTTTCCGCTTCGTTGCTGTCCCGGTTGGAAACAAAGCAGAGTTCTTTTCCGTCGGGCGAAATATCGTAACCGGTGGCGCCGGCCAGAGAAAAAGAAGGGGATTCGTAATTACCGGGAGATAAATCGATAATGTTGCCCCCGCTGCCGTTTTCCGTATGCAGCGGCTGAACAAAAATATGGCGCCGGGTGCCGTCCTTCCAGGAGGTCCAGTGGCGGTAAAGCAGGCTGTCCGCCATGTGTGCCTGCAGCGGTCCTTCATCCATGGCTTTGCTGATTTTCAGGTTGCAGCTTGTATCGGCGCCGCACTCGGGATATACCCGGCTGGAGAAAACGACTTTTTCGCCGCCGGTGGAAATCTCCGGATTGGAGATGCCATCCGGAAAGTAAGTAAGCTGCCGCGGCTCGCCGCCGTTCAGCGGCATTTCCCAAAGCTGCTCGCCCTTGTTCCGCCCGGACATGAAGTAAATTTTACGGCCGTCTTCGGACCAGCGGGGACGGTGATCGGTGGATGAATTACGGGTTAGCCGGCGCACATTGCCGCCGTCGCTGTTCATCAGATAAAGGTCGCTGTTCTGTGTGCCTTCCGCCAGATTGTATTCGGTTACCGAAAAGACAACCTGTTTGCCATCGGGGGAAACCTGCGGCCCGCTGACGCCTTTGATGTGGTAAAGGTCTTCGATGCTGAATGCTTTTTTTTCTGCCATCAGCGGCAGGCTGATAAAAAAAATAAGAATAAAGGAAAGAAATTTAGACATGAAAAACTCCGCTGTTTTGTAATAAATGTATGGTTTAAACCGCGAAAAAGTAAATTGCCGCTTTGCCGTAAGCAAGCGGATTGAAAATTTTATCCTGCCGAGTTTAACAAAAGCAAAAATGCATATCGGCAGACTGCAGCAAAGGGACTGATTCTCAATTCTGCTTGCAATTTTAACGTCGATTGGCGAATTTGGCTGCCGTAAAAAATATTTTGTCCAATGAAATTTATAGATACATCAAAAAAATCCCGCAGTTTGCTCAACATCACTCCGCTTATTGATGTGCTGTTTATTCTGATCATCTTTTTTGCGGTGTCTTCCACATTCCTGGAACAGACGGGAATTAAGCTGGAATTACCGGAGGCGCAGAAATCCGATGTCCAGCCGCTGGATAAAGCAGTGCTTTATATTGATTCTGAACAGAATCTCTACTTCAATAAAAAAGAAGTAGGGCTGGAAAGTCTGGGGCAGCTGTTACAGGATGTAATGCGCAGAACGGAGGATCAGACGCTGATCATCAATGCCGATAAACAGGTCCCGCACGGGCTGGTAGTTAAGGTGATGGATACCGCCCGCCTGAACGGCGTCCGTAAGCTGGTGGTCGCCACCGAGAAGGAAAACCCCTGATCTATGGAAACCATTCAGTCATTTAATCCTGACATCGGACATGAAAATATTCAGGAGCAGGTTCTCCGGGCCATAACCAACGATCACCTGCCGCATGCCTATCTGTTCTATGGCCCGGAAGGCACCGGAAAAGATGCGTTTGCAATTAATCTGGCAAAACTGCTGAACTGCGAAAAGGGGCCGCTTTATATTTGCGGTAAATGTGCCGCCTGTTTAAAAGTAAGTGCGATGAAGCATCCCGATGTGCAGTTCATTTTTCCTGCCCCCGCCAGCAGCCAGGTTAAAGCGGAGGATATAAGCGAAGCGCTTGCAGAGAAAGCACAGAATCCATTCAGGCGGCTGCGCTTTCCGGGGAAAAACACATTTATTTCCATCGATACTGTACGTGAACTGAAACGGGAAGCCAAATTCAAATTGTATGAGGGGAAAAAGAAAGTATTCATCATCAGTGAAGCGGATGAAATGCGGCCGGAAGCAGCCAATGCCTTTC
>JBAPTX010000124.1:0-2366 GCA_049282375.1 Calditrichia bacterium | reverse complement strand
GAACCCCCCTGTTTGAAGGAACAGTAGTAGATGAACTTCAGGGCAAATACCAGCTTAAAAACCCGGCTTCTCCGCCCGGAGAAAACTGAATCAGATTACAGACTGAAAGGCCAGGGCCGGGGAATCGCCAGAAACATTAATGCCGAACCGAGCAAAGCCATATTTTTGGCAAAGTTGATTAATTCCGGCCGGCGTGTTTTTTCCTCCCCGATCTTCCAGAAAGCATGCATGTAAAAGGAAACGATCAGCAGAAAAAGCGCTATTAATATGATGCCGGTTATTACAAAAACACCCGTAATGATCGATATGCCGCCTAAAAGCAAAAACAATCCCGAAATGAGCACTGCCGCTTTTGGAGCCGGAACCCCTTTGGAGTCTGCAAAAGCAGCCATCATGTTTAAACTCGAAAAATGATTAAAGGAATTATAAATATAAAATCCGCCGGCCATCAGCCTTCCAATAAAAAAAAGAACTTCCATCTCTTTACTCCTTTCTTGCTTTAAAAATAAATCCGCTCATGAATTCCCCTTACCGGGAAATTTTTGGGTAAATGGCGTTGCAGTAATTCCGTGGATAATTACGGAAGAGAAAATAATCAGCGTTCCGTAATTCCAAATGGCTTCATCGCCAATTTCCCCCAACGAGAATGCAATATAATAAAGCGCCGCTACTCCCAGCGGGCCAAACCAGCCATCAAAAGCAGCATCCTTTACACTTTTCAGCGGTTTAAACATTTTTCTGAAAACAATAATATAGGGCAGCCGGCGGAATAACAAAATGGCAGCACAAAGCAGGATTCCCGCCCAGCCGGCTTCGTGCCATTGATTCCAGGGCAGCACCATTCCGAAAAGAACAAAAACCGGGAGGGTAAAAAAGTGGTTGATTGCTTCCTGAACATTTTCTTGTTCACTCCTTTTACTGGTTTCCACAAAATTATCAAAAACAAGCCCTGCCACAAAAACAGAGAAGATGCCGTCGGAACCGATAAGTTTAGCCAGGCTCAGGGTCAATAATGAAATGGCAATGGTATAACCAAGAAAATAAACTTCTTCAATGGTTTTATGCTTTTCCGCAAATATAAACAGTTTAGCGGAAATATATCCGATAAGTGCACCGATTAAAGCGGCAACCCCGACCCTCCATAAGATGATTTCCAAAACCCAGTGCTGTAATGCAAAATCAGTGGCGTACAGATACAACAAAACCGGCAGTAAAACAAAAGGATAGGCAAGGCCATCGTTTGCCCCCGCCTCGGAAGAAATAAACCTCCTGAGGCGGGATGGTATTTTTTTCTTTGCCAGCTCACCGGTGACAATAGCGGAAGAGACCACCGGGTCCGTGGGTGTTATCGCGCCTCCAATAATAAATGCAACTAAAAACGGAACTCCGGCAATCCAATAGGTTAATAGTCCGCTTGTCACAAACATAAAAATCATGCCCAGTAAGAGAACCAGCACGATTGATAAAAAATATTTTTTTACAAATTCAGGAGGAATTCTCAGCGCAACACTCATAAGTGCGATTGCCAGCGTAATCCGGGCCGTTTCCTCTACAATTTTATGATACTCATGCCAGTGGAAAGGATTTAATAAATTCAACCCGGCAGGTCCGATCAGAATTCCAAAAACAGTAGAAATCAGGGGAATGGAAATGTATAACTTTGATTTAATTAAATTTGAAAATAAGCCGACTCCCAATACAATTATTCCGATTGCCAAAAGAATAATATTCAGTTCGTTCATGATATTCCAAATTTTCTAAATTGAACTTTGTGCAATAAATATCTTTGCCGCTATCCATGCCGGACAGCGTTTACTATGGTTCGTGTGCCGGCTGATTTTGTTCCGGAGATGAAATCGACAGCGGTTAAATTGAAGAAAAATCCGGTATTTGAACTGAATTTCCTCCATTTGAATTCCTGCAGAATATTTCCATTTTTAATTAAAAATAGCACCCGCAAATTTTTACTACGCGTGTAACATCTTTTGTAGTAATACAAGCTACTCACCTCGAGGGGACTATTACATCAATTTCAGAGTCTATACTATTTATATTATTGACTTAACCTTCTATTTTTGTTGTGATTTTTGACAGAAAAAAAACACCAAAGTCAATGAAAATATTCTTTGCATTTTATGGTCATTGAGGAACTCCTATGGCAGATAAGGTTTTGATTACCGGAGGCGCCGGTTTCATTGGTTCCCACCTTGCTGATGAGCTGCTTGCCAATGGTTATCAGGTGCGAATCCTGGATAATTTATCACCGCAGGTACATGGACACACCTCCGATCCGCCGGATTATCTGAATAAAGAAGCTGAATTCATGCTGGGCGATGTGCGCGATTCCCGCGCATTAACAGGTGCGC
>JBAPTX010000123.1:0-1507 GCA_049282375.1 Calditrichia bacterium | reverse complement strand
GAATAACGCTGCCTATCAAATTAATAGAGAAAAAGTTTATAGTACAAAAGCCAGTATGTTTTCCTTTATTGATGATCTGGATAATAATTATTTTTCGGAAATCATCTACGTAGAGGTCAATTCAGATGGTAAAGAATTCAAATACAGGATTAAAGTAACCGCTTCCGATAATGAATATCATATCGATTCCGAACCGATATGGGCCGAGTTGACGGATTTAACCGCCTACGATGTAAAAAGTGACGGTTTTAAAGAAATCCTGTATACCTATATAAAAAATGATTCCGTTTTTCTGAAAATCTATTCCCCCTTTAAACTTCCGCAAGAACTGCTGAACACAAAAATCCTTGAAGTGAAAAGCCGCACAGGAAATAAGTGCTGGGTAGGGAAGCTAACTATACAGGGATTTGCAGATTTAAATCACGATGGCCACGTAGAAATAATAATGGAGAGTCACGCCGCCTATGATCTGTATCCGCGGGGAATTATTGTTTACGACATTTTTAACAAAATGAAGATGTGGGAATATCTTACCGGCCCCTTTATTCAGAAAGTATTCATAAAGGACTTGAACAGAGACGGACATTTCGAAATATATCTACAGACATCTTCCCCCGATAACGGCGCTTCTGTTAACGGAACAGATGATGAGCACAGTTGCTTTTTAGCGATGGATGAGAACGGGAGAAAGCTTTTCCAAAAAGAATTGGGAGGTGTTTCTACCAGTACTTCCTATATATTCAATGAAAATACCGCTCTGGATAACGATCTTTATACAGTTACGCGAAGCTTTAACTACAGTCCCGACAGCGGCAATCGAATCATACACTGGAGCCTGAAAAACTGGCCGGATTTTTATCCCATCGCAGAAAACAGTTCAGTTATTCTGGGTTCGGATATTTCGTTCACACATAAGGGTGCCGGTTTCCGGATTTATGCCGTGAATATGTCCGGAGAAATATGCGTACTGGATTCCAGCCTCAATCTGCTGAAAACAATTCAAGTTAACAACCGTGTCAGCTATTTTATGAATCAATTAGACCTTAACCATAATGGAAAGAAGGAAACCATTTGGCACACTAAAGACGGTTCGTGTCTGATTCTCGATAATCAGTTTGAACCACTTGCGGAATTGCCCGCGGTTTACAATTTTTTTCCGGTGAGAGCGGGCAGGGGAAAACCCCCAAAGTATGCCGCTTTACAAATGAATGATGAATTCTACCAGTTCAGTTTGGTCCCTGTATCATTTTTGCAACAGGCTGCAGGAAATAAATGGATTATCATCTTCTTGATGCTGCTGTTTTTAAATATTTTTATATGGTTCATCCTGGCAAAAAGAATCGGCAATTGGAAATGGTACAGACAACAGTTAAAGTATTTTGAACATTCTATTTCGGCGCTATTGATACTGGATTCAAAAGGCCGGGTGGTGGCAACCAACCGGAAACTGGAACATTTAATTGATAGACCTTCGGACAATATATTGAAACGGCCTTACCGGGAAATA
>JBAPTX010000122.1:0-6650 GCA_049282375.1 Calditrichia bacterium | reverse complement strand
ATCATGGCCTGGGTTTTCCGCAGAGCGCGGGAACGAATGAGCTGCTGCTGGCGGAAGTTCAGTATCTTTGGCTCTTTCTGGGAACCGGCTGCCGCGGTAAAGGCCGGCAGCAGGCTGTCCGGCGCCGGCAGGTAAAACCGCAATGTGTTGCGGATCATTTCCTTTTCGCTTTCTACCGATCGCCGGAAATTCCGGACTTCTTCCCTCATCATCTTAATTGACATTTCACGATCTCCCCGCCATTCATCCTCCGAACGTTTGAAAACCAGGTCCGGTGCCGGAATAAAAAAGTCATTGCGGGTAAACTGCAGGCGACGGTATTCGGAATAATCATCCGTATTTACTTCATGTATTTCGCCGTTATACAGGGTGAAGATCAGCCGCTCGGTTTCGGGGTCAAATACCAGTTGCCCGCGCTCGGCAATGATAGTACGCTGCAAATTGGAGGCGCTGCGGTCAAAAATGGTGATATCCCGCAGCCGGTCTGCGGCATCGGAATTGTAATGTGGAGCGGTAATGTCGGTGCTTTCCGCCATTTCTTTTCCCATGGGGCGGTCCACTTCCTGCACCAGAATACTGAACTTATCCAGATTAATGAAAATCCCTTCCTCCAGTTGCAAGGTGGGCTTTTTACGTGAAATGCTGGTAAACAACAGCCGCGCCCGGTGGTTGTATTCCGGCAAAACACGATCATTGAACCAGAACATCGCCAAAGTCAGCAGAATGGCAAGAATAATGGCGGGCCGGATTATTTTGTAAAGGCCGATCCCGGAGGACTTCAGGATGGTTATTTCATTATCGGCGGACAGTCTGCCAAAGGCCATTAAAGCGGCAACAAGCACGGCCATGGGGACCGCCAGCGCCAGCATCCACGCCAGATTCAAATACACAATTTCCAGGATGGTAAACAGGGATAATCCCTTCCCGAAGATCTTGCCGATATACTGAACAATAAATTTGGTTACAAAAACAAACATGATAACCGCCAGCGAAAACAGAAACGGCCCCAGATGTTCTTTAATGATGTATCGGGCAAGTATAAACATTCTTTTTACTTTCTTAACCGGATGAAGCGCGGGCGCCAAACCGTCATGGGAACTGGAGTTTAACCTGTCCAAAACCCGTGCAGAATTAACGAACAGGCTTAAAAATATAAGGCACTTACGTTATTGGCTCAAGTGAATTGTCCGTCTTAAAGTGACTGATTGCCCCATCCGCGAAAAGAGGGGCCTTACACTCACAGAGCTCAGCCGCACTTTATTAAAGTTTAGCCGATTTGGAAATAATGAACAGGAAAACTGTTTTCCGGCAGCTTCAATCATTCATTTATTTTAATCAAGGATTTAATAAAAATGCCGATTTTAAGACAATAGAGCCGAAAAACAGCGGCTGATTCTTTTGATCTTTAACTCAGAAATAATGGGAAACTTCCGGCCTGCCCGGTTCGGAGGCTTCAGGGAAACAGTTAAAATCGGATGCGATCTTCATGGATGACAGGAAAAAAAGAGAAACCGGCACAAATAAAAGTATTTTGAATCCCGCCCCCCTTTTTCACAATGACCTGGTTGAATTATCACCCGGAGCGGTTATTGCAGCCGGTCCCGATGAAAAAATTGAACAATGTAATGCGGCGGCGGCAAGCCTTCTGGGATATGAGAAGGGGGAATTATGCGGATTGTCTTTAGCGGAGATACTGGTGAATCCCGCTGAGACTGAATTCCTGATTCCGGAATCCGGAACCGCCGGTCCGGTGGAATGCACCTTCCGTAAAAAAGGGAGCGAACCGGTGAGCGCGCTGGTCAGCAGCCGCAAATTTGACGGGGATGATAGAAGATCGGAAATATTTGTCTTCCACCTGCAGGATATTTCATCGTACAAACGGGTGGAGAGTGAGCTTCGCCTGTCTTTGAACCAGTTGTTCGAAAATGCCCCGGAAGCGGTAGTACTTCTGGATAATGAGGACCGGGTTATACGTGCAAATAGTGAGTTCACCCGCATGTTCGGTTACACTTTTGAAGAGGCGCGCCACCGTCCGATTAATGAATTGATTGTGCCGGATGATCTTAAAAATGAAGGGATGATGGTTACCCGAAATGTAGCCGGCGGCCAGCAGGTTGCGCTGGAAAGTGTGCGGAAACACAAGGACGGCCATACTATTAATGTGTCTATTTTGGGGGCGCCCATTAAAGACAAAAGCGGCCAACTGGCGGTGTATGGCATTTACCGTGACATTACCGAACGCAAGAAAGCTGAAAAAGATTTAAAATTCCGGTTACATTTTGAAGCACTGATCACCCAGATTTCCACTCGTTTCATCACTCTGCAGCCCTCCGAAGTAGATAAGGAAATTCATAAGACTCTGCAGGAAATCGGTGAATTTGTAAAGGTGGACCGCAGCTATATTTTTCAATTCAGCGAAGATGGGGAATACTTCAGCAATACCCATGAATGGAATAAGCCGGGACAGCAATCCATTCTGGACCGCCTGCAGAAATTACCCGCGGCCCGTTTTCCCGGCTGGCGCGAGAAATTGCAGAACTTCGAGAATATCTTTATTCCTGATGTGAACGAACTGCCCAATAACCGGCTGGAGAAAAGGTTTTTCAAGGAATTCGGGCTGCGCTCTTTAATTATCGTTCCCATTATACAGGCCGGGAAACTGGTGGGTTTTCTGGGATTTGATAATTTCCATTCGGAACGCATCTGGGATAAAAACAGTGTGCGGCTGCTGCGGATTGTTGGCGACATGATTGCCACTGCGCTGGAGCGGAAAGCCAGCGCAGAAAATCTGCGGCAATCCGAAGAACGGTTTCAAAGCTTGTTTAACAGAGTTCCGGTAGGTCTATTCCGCACAAGTGTGGATGGTAAAATTCTGGAAGCAAACCCAGCCCTTGTAGAGATGCTGGGGTATCCTGATAAGGAAAGCCTGTTAAAAAGCAATCCTTCCGATCATTATCTGGATCCGCAGGAACGCGAAAAATGGATTAAAAAGATACACAGGGAAGGGATTGTTCGCGATTTTATCACGCAGTTTCTGCGGCCGGACGGCACAAAGGTCTGGCTGCAGGAGAATGCCAGCACCGTTTATGATGCCAATGGGCAGATATGTTATTACGAAGGCAGTTTTGTGGACATTACCCAGCAGCAAAATGCCGAATTGGAACTTCGCAGAGCAAAGGAGGCAGCGGAAGTGGCCAATGAGGAATTGAGGGAAATGAACAGTTATCTGGAAAAAACCACCCATTTTGCAAAGGAGATGACCCTGCAGGCGGAAATGGCAAATAATGCCAAAAGTGAGTTTTTGGCCAATATGAGTCATGAAATACGCACCCCCATGAACGGCATTATCGGGATGACCGAACTGTTGCTGGAAACCAAATTAAGCAGCGAGCAGCAGGAATATATGGAAATGATCAGGGTTTCCTCCAATTCACTGCTTTCCATCATTAATGATATTCTCGATTTTTCCAAAATAGAGGCCGGGCGCCTGGAACTGGAGCAGGTGGATTTCAATCTGCGGGAAATGATTGCCGATGCAGTAAACACTCTGGCGCTGAAAGCCCATCAGAAAAACCTGGAAATTGCCTTTTACGTGACTCCCGAAATCCCGGAAATCCTGGCAGGCGATCCGGTCCGCCTGCGGCAGATCATCATTAATCTGCTGGGCAACGCCATTAAATTTACTGAAGAAGGTGAAGTCATCGTCTGGGTTAAACTGAAGAGTGAAGACGGCGATAGAAGCTGCCTTCATTTTTCCATAATGGACACCGGAATCGGCATAAGTGCCGATAAACAGAAGAAAATTTTCAAAGCGTTTACTCAGGCGGACGGTTCCACCACCCGCAATTACGGCGGCACCGGGCTCGGCCTGACCATCTCTTCCCAACTGGTGGAAATGATGGGCGGAGAAATCTGGGTGGAAAGTCCTTTAAGTGAACCGCTGAGCAACAAAGGCGGACTCGGCAGTGCATTTCATTTTACGGCATGGTTTCAGGTTCAGCAGCAGCCGCAGACCGAAACAGATTCTTTTGATATTTCCGGATTACATGATTTAAATGTGCTGATTGTGGATGACAACAAGACCAATCGCCGGATTTTACACGACATGCTTCATAACTGGGGAATGAATCCGCAACTGGCGGAAAGCGGGTATATGGCCATGCATCTGCTGCAGCAGAATATTGAAAAGATCGGCCTGATCATAATGGACATGCAAATGCCCGGGAAAGATGGCCTGCAAACGATAAAAGCAATGCGCGAGAGTTTCCCGGATCTGAATATTCCCATTATGCTGCTGACCTCAGCTAATATGAAACGGGATGAAGTGCGTTCCAAAGAACTGGGTCTTTCGGCTTATCTGACCAAACCCATCCGGCAGAGTGATATGTTCAATAATATCGTTGAAGTGATGAATAAAAATCAATCTTTCCGGCAGCCCGGCCGGCAGGTTCAGCCGGAAAAAACAGAACATTCTGTAAAGAAACTGAATATTCTGCTGGCGGAGGATAATCTGGTTAATCAAAAAGTATCCATGCGCTTCCTGGAAAAACTGGGTCATAAAGTGGAATGTGCGGATAACGGGAAGAGGGCGGTGGAAAAATGGCAGGCATCCCTGCAGGATACCCCCTACGATCTGATATTGATGGATATTCAAATGCCGGAAATGGATGGTTTTGAAGCCACGCGCACTATCCGCCAACTGGAAAAGTCCGGCGGCGGCCATATACCGATTGTCGCCCTTACCGCCCATGCGATGAAGGAAGACCGCGGGCGCTGTTTAACGGCAGGAATGGATGATTATATTTCCAAACCCATTAAGCCCGCCCAGCTCGCCCAAACTTTGGAAAATATTTTCCATAAAAAAGAGCCGACTGAAAAATGTGCCGGACCGGCGCCTGCCAGGGTGATGTTTGATTCGCAAGAACTGATGGAAAGAATGGAAGGCGATCTGGATTTGCTGAAAGAACTGCTGGATATTTTTGAAGAAACTTCCGCGGACATTCTGGAATCCATTTCGCTCGGGATCAAAGAAAAAGATGCGCAGACTGTTGAACGCGGCGCCCATTCGCTGAAAGGTTCAGTAAGTAACTTTTCGGCCGGATACGTACGTGACCTTGCTTTTCAACTGGAAGAAATGGGCCGTAATAATAACCTGGAAAATGCCGAAACTGTTTTCGCCCGGTTAAAAACAGAATTGCCGGAAATGATCAAAACGCTTCAAAAATTTTGTGCCGGGGGAGAGGATGCGGATCCTGATAGCAGAAGATGATCTGATTTCCCGGCGGCTTCTGCAGCGGCGGCTGGAAAATTGGGGGCATCAGGTAGTAACCGCGGAAAACGGGACCCAGGCATGGGAAATTTACCGGCAGGAAAATTTCCCCATGGTGATCAGCGACTGGATGATGCCGGAAATGGATGGCGTGGAACTGATCAGGCGCATTCGGGAAAACCGCAAGACCGGATATGTCTATACCATCCTGTTAACAGCCAAACAGCAGAAAAAAGATCTGATTTCCGGGATGGATGCCGGGGCGGATGATTTTCTGACCAAGCCCTTTGATGCGGAGGAATTGCGGGTAAGAATCCGGGCGGGGGAGCGCATCATCGAGCTGGAGCAATCCCTTGCCGAGCAAAACCGGAAGCTGTTTCAAGCCAACCAGCGCATGCACCATCACCTGGATGCGGCCGCCCTTATCCAGAAATCCCTTTTGCCGCCGCCGGATTATTGCTTGCCGGGAGTTAAGGTTGCCTGGTATTTTAAACCCTGCGAAAAACTGGCAGGTGATATTTTTAATTACTTTCCCCTGAATGAAGAATTTAACGGGTTTTATATTCTTGATGTCAGCGGACATGGTGTTTCTGCCGCATTGCGGGCTGTTATGCTCAGCCAGTTATTAAATCCGCAGGGCGGGCACAGTTCGCTCCTGGTTCACCGGGACTCAGGAGCATCCGCACAGCGGATTGTTCCGCCGGCGGATGTGGCAAATCAGTTGAACCGGAATTTTCCTCTGGACCAGGAAACCGGCCAGTTCTTCACTCTTTTTTACGGGATTTATCACCGCCGGAAAAAGCAGTTGAACTGGATTTCCGCCGGGCATCCCGCCGCCATTTATCTGCCGGCAGGCAAACCGGCCCGGTTTCTTGATGCCCCGGGATTTCCCATCGGGTTTAATGATACCGGTACTTATCATGAAAAAACACTGGCGCTGCACAGCGGCGATCGCCTTTTCCTGTATTCAGACGGTATTACTGAAGCACGTAACCCCGCCGATATTTTGCTGGGTAAAGATCACATCGTTTCTAAACTGGTAGAAACCCGTACTTCTCCCCTGGATAAAAGCCTTGATTCCCTTCTGCAAACCATTCGAAAATGGAGCGGAGAGGAGGATTTGCAGGATGATGTAACAATGCTGGCAATTGAAATTGAATAGAAACCCAGATTTTTCAGCAAACCATCACTACAGCTATATTATTATCCATAATAAGTTTTAATCCTGTATAAATGAATTTCAACAGGCCTTTGCTTTATCAAAATCCCGGAGGCTGCCCGGGCATATTAAAGTGAATTTTTAAAAGGCGGGCGGATATTTAAATCTCTTGGCAAATCAGGGCTGAAAAATATTTTTTAAACTCTTATTAATAAAAAACCC
>JBAPTX010000121.1:0-10416 GCA_049282375.1 Calditrichia bacterium | reverse complement strand
GAGGAAATGGGCCTGAACATGAAAGAACTGTTTGGTAATATGATGCCCAAAAAAACCAAAAAACGTAAGATGCATGTTGAGCAGGCATTGGAAATTTTAACTCAGGAAGAGGCGCAGAAATTAATTGATATGGACGCCGTCACCCGGGAAGCTATTGAACGCGTGCAGAATTCCGGTATCGTATTTCTGGATGAAATTGATAAAATTGCCGGCAATAAAGGCGGGGCAGGGCCGGATGTAAGCCGCGAGGGGGTTCAGCGGGATTTACTTCCGGTAGTGGAGGGCACCACCGTTATTACAAAGTACGGGATGGTTAAAACCGATCATATTCTCTTCATTGCCTCGGGTGCTTTTCATGTGGCAAAACCATCCGATCTGATACCGGAGCTGCAGGGGCGTTTCCCAATCCGGGTGGAATTGAACAGCCTCGGGACCACAGAATTTGTCCGCATCCTTACCGAACCGCAGAATGCTTTAATAAAGCAGTATATAGAGTTGTTGAAGAGTGAAAAAGTGAAGCTGCATTTTACGGAAGATTCCATAAAGAAAATTGCCGAAACCGCTACCTTTGTGAACAGCAAAGCGGAAAATATCGGAGCGCGGCGGCTGCACACAATATTAAGCAAACTGCTGGAAAACCTGCTTTATGAAGCGCCGGATGTGGCAGAAAAAAACGTTGAGATTACTGCGGAATATGTAGATAAAATCCTGAAAGATATTGTGGAAGATGAAGATTTACGAAAATACATTCTGTAAAAATTACCGGTAAACCAAAGGAGTTTGATTTGAAAAAAGATTTTCTGTCCATAGCCGAGCTCACACGGGATGAGATTTATGAAATTTTTGATTTAACCAAAAATCTGAAAGAAAAAGTAAAGAAACGCGAAAAACATCATGAACTGGACGGTTATACTCTGGCGATGATTTTTGCCAAACCGTCAGCCCGAACCCGTATTTCCTTTGAGACCGGTATTTATCAGTTGGGCGGATATGCCCTTTATTTATCACCCAACGATATCGGCATCGGCACCCGTGAGGCGGTAAAAGATGTGGCGCAGGTGGTTTCCCGCTATAACGATCTGATAATGGCCCGCCTGTTTGACCACAGCCATATTGAAGAACTGGCCGAATATTCCCGAGTGCCTGTCATTAACGGTTTAACAGATTATAACCATCCCTGCCAGATCATGGCAGATGCTTTTACCGTGCTGGAGCATCTGGGAACGTTGGATAATATTAAAATAACCTACGTGGGAGATGGAAACAATATTGCCAATTCCTGGATCAATTTTGCTTCGCGGGTTCCCATTCATCTGGTCATTTCTTCCCCGCGGGATTATCAGCCCGACACCGCAACGCTGGAAAATGCTAAAAATGCCGGACTGAGCACTATTGAATTAATCACCGATCCCAAAGAGGCCGTAAAGGATGCTCATGTGGTTTATACAGATGTGTGGGCAAGTATGGGACAGGAAAAAGAAGCGGCCGAGCGCAAGAAAGTTTTTGCCGACTATCAGTTAAACAGCGAATTAATGAAACATGCCCGGCCCGATGCCAAAGTGATGCACTGTTTGCCGGCCCACCGCGGGGACGAAATTACCGATGAAGTGATTGACGGCCCTAATTCCATTGTTTTTGATGAAGCGGAAAACCGCATGCATGTGCAAAAGGCAATCATGGTAAAACTGGCTCAAAACAGGTAATTTGACCAGTGAAAAAAGAGGCCTTCCTTCTAAAATATCTGGATGAGGGAGAATGGCAGAAGTGGGATGCCTTTGTCGGGGAATCGCCATATGGAACAATTTTTCAAAAAAGCGCCTATCTGACTTGCTTAAAACAGGTGTTTAATCGTCCGGTAGAGATTATGGCAATACTTCACCGGGATACCATCAAAGCAGGTATTGTGGTTCTGCCGGGCAAAAAGGCGGGAATCAGTTACTGCACGACTCCTTTTTTCCTGCCCTACAACGGCTTTATTCTGGATTCATTCAACGATTCAAAATATTATTATCAGCGAAATAAATATCAAAACCATGCGCTTTCCAAACTTCTTTCTGAAATAAATAAGCGCTTTTCCTATTCACAATTTTTTCTTCACCCGAGGTTTGAAGATGAACGGCCTCTGGTTTGGCGCAAATGGTCTATCGATCCCCGATATACCGTCCGCGTTAACCTGCAGGGAAAAACCGATTTGTTGAAATCAGTGGATCGTGACCAGCGGCGCCGTATCCGCAACATGGAAAAAGAAGATTTCGAGCTTAGTGAATCCAAAGATCCAGGCCTTCTGTATGATATGATTCTGCAGAGTTACCGGAAACATGCAAAAAAACCCCCGCTGCAGCAGCGGCATTATCTGGAGCTTGTTTCCGGCATTTTGAAAAAAGGATTTGGCGAAATGCTGGTTTTAAAGAAAGCAGACAAGGCAGTATCAGCGGTTTTGCTTGTCCGGGATGAACCGGTGGTATATGCCCTTTTTTCTGGCCGGGTTATGGATCCCAATTTGTCCGGTGCGGAGATTTACCTGTTTTACCTGGTAATGCAGCGTTATCGCGGGCAGGGTTACCAGACACTGGATTTACTGGGTGCGATGGAACCTGCGATTACCAAAACCAAACTGGAATTGGGCGGCAGACTGGTGCGCTGGGATGAAGCAAGATATTTCAGGAATTCCGTAATCCGCCTGCTTTTCAATATTACCACCGGATGGAATAAAAAGCAGCGCAAGGCTTCCGTCGGCTGATGGAATAGGTATAAACGGGATCGATCCTTAAACCGAGGAGGCAGAAAGAAATTCCAGGTGAACAAACGCGGACAATATAAAAACTGCTTCTTCTCCCCGATAATTTTGTAAATGCCTCCTTCAAAAACGCTGAAACGCACATTTTCACTTTATTCCGCCCAGGTTGCCAATCTGGTATTGGGCTGGATTGCAGCAAAGATAAACATCTCTTACCTGACGGTTGGAGAGTTCGGTCAGTTTAATTTCTTCCTGACCATCATTAATGTTTTGTATGTAATATTTACCTTCGGTGTTTTCGAATCTGCCTCCCGCGAAATAGCTTTAACAAAAAGTAAAGCGGTTTATCACGAATTGCTGGGAGTTACCCTGTTTTTTGCAGGGATTATTTATCTGCTGTTCAGCAGTTTATTTTGGGCAAGCCACTGGATAATAGATGATATTTTTGCTGTAAAGACAGCAGAACTTATAAAATGGCTTTTTCCCGTTGCCGGGGCATATGTGCTGTTGAACATGTGGCAACTCAGCCTGCGCGGCGCCGAAAAAATTTATCTGCTTTCCTGGGTATCCGTCAGCCCCCGTCTGGTTTATATCGTAATTCTTCCGGGACTTATCTTTGCCGGCTCTTTCAGTTTATTGAATACAGCTTTGGCAAACCTGCTGTCAATCTTTGCAGTTGGGTTGGCCCTGCTGCTGGCGGAAAGGCCCCGCTTTAACCGTTTTAGACAAAATTTTCAGCGGCTCTGGCGCAGTATCAAGACCTTCGGTGTTCAGATTTACTGGAGCGAACTGATCCGGGTTTTGCTGTACCACACAGATAAACTGCTGATTTCCTATTTCTGGGATGCGGATAATCTGGCATACTACTCATTGGCATATACCATCACTTTTCCGCTTTCTTTCTTTTCGAGTGCACTTTCCACAACCCTTTACCGGCGTTTTTCGGATGCGTCAAAAATTGACGCCCGCTTTCTGCGCTATAATCTAATCTGGATTATAATTTCGGTAAGTATTTTAATCCTGTTAAGAAAATGGATTATTCTGTATCTGTTCTCGCAGGCATATCAATCATCCTTGCTGGTATTTACCTGGCTGGCGCTTGCTTTCGGTGTTGCCGGACTGACCAAGCTGTACAGCATTTTTCTCACGGCAAAAGGAGCGGGAAATTATATACGCATCATCTCAATCTGGGTGCTGGCCGCGCACCTTGCTTTGAATTTTTCATTGATTCCGCTTTGGGGAATTTTAGGTGCCGCTGTTTCCGCTCTTGCTACTTACCTGCTGGATCTTTTGCTGGTAATCTTTTATTACCGCAAATACCGCTTGAGATCCGCCGTACTGGAGAAAACTTAATTGCACCGGTTTAGTGGGAACTAATCGATCCGGTGAACATTCCAATGCCGACGATTTGATTAAAGGCTTGACAAAATTTAGTTAAAGCTATAAATTTTGAGTTTGTTATGAAGATACCGATTCTACATTTAAACGATGGTCATCACCATTACGAGAGCACGATAGCAGGCGGTGAGCTGCATTTTTACCACGATGAAGTTTTCCCGAATGATGTGGATGTTGTTGTTGATCTCGAGAAGTTTGCTAAAAATCTGAGCTGCCGGGTCGCATTTAAAACCAAAGCGCATTACATTTGCGACCGGTGTTTGACGGAATTTGAAAAAGAGATAAAAGATCGTTTTACGGTATTGTTTCATCTGGGACAGGATGATTTTGAAACCGATGAAGATGATGTGGTGCTGTTGCCACCGGAGCAGAAGGAAATTGATCTTTCCCCGTTTCTGTTGGAAAACCTGATACTTTCCGTCCCGATGAAGACGGTTTGCCGGGAGGATTGCAAGGGGTTGTGCTCCGGTTGCGGGGTCGATTTAAATAAAGAATCCTGCACTTGCGATGTGGAAGAATTTGATCCCCGCTGGGATAAACTGCGGGAAATAAAAAATAACTACAAAGAAAAAAACAATTAAGACGGGAGTTTGCTGAAATGGCTAATCCGAAAAGAAAAATATCCAAATCAAAACGCGATAAAAGACGTGCCAACTGGTTAAATCAAGTGGAATCCAGCCAGTTAACCGAGTGCTCTAATTGCGGCGAACCCAAACAACCCCACCGGGCCTGCCCGGCTTGCGGGCATTATAAGGGACAACAAGTATTTACCCCCAAAGTATCCTAATGTAAGTGCTCGAGGTTAATGAATGCGAATTGCCATTGATGCAATGGGTGGAGATAATGCCCCCCAGGCACCGGTCGAGGGGGCGCTTTTATATGCAAAAAAGACAAACAATGCGCATCAGTTGGTTTTATTGGGGGATAAAAACAAAATTGATGAAGAAATGTCCCGCCTTCATTATCCTGACTCAGGGAATATTGAAGTCATTCATACCACTCAGATCGTGGAAATGCATGATCAGCCCACGGTCGCTTTAAAACAGAAAAAAGATTCCTCCATGATGAAAGGATTGCAGCTTCACCAGGAAGGTGAAGTTGATGCCATGGTAAGCGCCGGCAGCACCGGTTCACAGATGGTAGGCAGTTTATTCATTCTGGGGAGAATTAAAGAAGTCCATCGCCCTGCGCTGGCTTCATTCCTGCCGACAGAAGGCGGGGTCGTGCTGCTGATTGATGTGGGGGCAAATGTGGATTGTAAACCGGCCCATCTGCTTCAATTCGGGCAAATGGGCAGTATTTTCATTGAATATATTTATGGCATAAAAAATCCGCGGGTCAGCCTTTTAAGTATAGGGGAAGAGAAGAGCAAGGGCAATGAGGCAGTGCTTGCTACTTATCCTGCAATGGCAGAAAAAATTCCCAATTTTGTGGGCAATGTGGAAGGGCGCGATATCCTGCACGGTAAAGCGGATGTCATTGTGACTGATGGTTTTGTAGGGAATTCAATTTTGAAGTTTGCCGAAAGTGTAATGAGTGTATTTGGCAGCAGTTTTAAAAGAAGTCTGGGTAAAAATTTATTTTCACTGTTAGGTGCTTTTATGGTGCGCCATGCATTTAAAGAAATGCGCAGCAGTTTTGATTATCAGGAATATGGCGGGGTGCCGCTGCTGGGAGTAAACGGCATTTCCATTATCTGCCACGGGCGTTCCACGGCAAAAGCGATTTTCAATGCCATCCGGGTAGCGGTGGATATGAGCGAGAAAAAAGTAAACACCCATATTTACGATGAATTAAAGATGAAGGAAATATAATGAAAAGATTGGCCAAAATTACCGGAGTCGGCCACTATGTTCCGGAAAAAGTGCTGAGCAATGCCGATCTGGAAAAAATGGTAGATACCAGCGACGAATGGATTACAACCCGGACCGGGATAAAAGAACGTCGAATTCTGGATAAAGATAAAGGCAGCTCCTATATGGGGAAGTTTGCCGCCCTGCGGGCTTTGGAAATGGCCGGCGTTGAACCGGAAGAACTGGACATGATTGCGGTGGCCACAGTAACCCCCGATATGATGTATCCCAACACCGCCTGTTTGATTCAGGAGGCGATTGGCGCAAAGAATGCCTGGGGAGTGGATGTGAACGGCGCCTGCACCGGGTTTATTTATACCACTTCCATGGCCAGCCAGTTTATTGAATCCGGCCGCTATAAAAAGGTGCTGGTGGTGGGTGCGGATAAAATGAGTGTTATGGCAGATTATTCGGACCGGAATAGCTGTATTCTGTTCGGAGATGCGGCAGGTGCGGTAGTTCTGGAACCGGCAGAATCAGAAAATGAAGGTATTATCGATTTTCTGCTGCGCAGTGACGGTTCCGGCGCGAATTACTTATATCAGAAAGCGGGCGGCAGCCTGCATCCCGCCTCGCATGAAACGGTGGATAAAGGATGGCATTATTTGTATCAGGATGGGCGCACAGTTTTCAAGTTTGCCGTGGCAGGCATGGCTGATATTACTGAAGAAATTGTGAACAAGCATAATATCAGTTCCGAAGAAATTAAACTGCTGGTACCCCATCAAGCCAACTTGAGAATTATTGATGCGACCGGCCGCCGTTTGAAATTACCAAAAGAAAAGGTAATGGTAAATATTGAAAAATATGGCAATACAACGGCTGCCACAATCCCGATGGGTTTGTCTGAAGCTATGGAGCAGGGACGGCTCTCCAAGGGAGATGTGGTGGTTCTGGCTGCATTCGGTGCCGGTTTTACCTGGGGCAGCATGCTTTTAAGATGGGCCATTTAACTGATTGAAAAGAGTTGCATTCGAGTTGCTGTATGATATATTATGACCAATTTGAATTAACAATACAGGTTCAGCATCGATGAAAAGCGCGTTTGTATTTCCCGGGCAGGGATCTCAGGCAGTTGGTATGGGCAAAGATTTGGTTGAATCCAATCCCGGAATTATGGAAATTTATGATCAGGCGGAGCAGTTTCTCGGATTTCCTTTGAAGCGGCTGTCTTTCGAAGGCCCCGAATCCGAACTGAAAGAAACCCGCTATACTCAGCCGGCGCTTTTTGTCCACAGTTTCGCCATAAATTCTTTATTGCAGGAAAAAGGAATCCGGCCTGATGCGGCGGCCGGCCATTCGCTGGGTGAATATTCCGCCTTAACCGCTGCCGGCGCCTTTTCATTTCAGGAGGGATTAAAACTGGTAAAGCTTCGCGGAGAATTGATGCAGGCCAGCGGAGAGAAAAATCCGGGGACCATGGCGGCAATTATCGGCCTGGATGATAAAACAGTAGAAGAGATTTGCCGGCAGGCATCCGCCGCAGGGCATGTAAATCCTGCTAATTTTAATTCACCGGGGCAAATTGTTATTTCCGGGAGTAAAGCCGGCGTTCACCAGGCAATGGAGCTGGCAAAGGAACAAAAGGCGCGGCTGGTTACCGAACTGGTGGTTGGCGGGGCATTTCATTCCCCATTAATGAAAGAGGCACTGGGCGGTCTGGCGGAAGCGCTGGACCAGGCAGAAATCCGCCAGCCGCACATTCCCGTTTACATGAATGTTACCGCACGGCCGACTTCGGATCCGGCAGAAATTCGGGAGTTGTTAAAAAAGCAGTTGTTATCGCCGGTGCTGTGGCAGAACATTGTTGAAAATATGCGCCAGGACAAAGTGGACAGAATTTATGAAGTGGGCGCATCGAGAATTTTGTGCGGCCTTGTCAAACGGATTGAAAGAAGTGTGCAGTGTATGCCGGTCGGCACACGGGAAGATCTTTCAGCACTTTCAGAGGAAAACTGATGAAGGAATTTAAGGAGAAAGTTGCCGTAATTACCGGATCCAGCCGGGGAATCGGGGCGGAGATTGCCGCAGAATTTGCCCGTCGCGGAGCCGCGGTGGTCCTCTCGGGCCGCAATCCGGAAAAATTACAGGAAATGGAAGAAACTCTCTCTGCGGAAAGTGCTGAAGTTATATCAGTAGCAGCGGATGTGGGCAAAATGGAAGAAGCGGTTCACCTGATGGAACAGGCAATTCAAAAATTCGGGAAAGTTGATATTCTTGTGAACAATGCCGGCATCACCCGGGACAACCTGCTGATGCGCATGAAAGAAGAAGAATGGGATCAGGTAATTCAAACCAATTTAAAAGGCACTTATAACTGCATCAAAGCCGTTACCCGCCCGATGATGAAACAGCGGGACGGCCGCATCATTAATATTACTTCAGTAGTGGGGCAAATGGGAAATGCCGGTCAGGTGAATTATGCCGCTTCCAAAGCCGGCATCATCGGACTCACTAAGTCGGTCGCGCGGGAACTGGCCTCGCGGAACATCACCTGTAATGCAGTTGCGCCGGGTTTTATCGAAACTGAGATGACCGGTGTGCTGGACGATAAAATTAAAGAAAATTTGCAGTCACAAATTCCGCTGGGAAGACTCGGGAGTGTCCGGGATGTAGCAGCCGTGGTCTGCTTTCTGGCAGGACAGCAGGCTTCTTATATTACCGGCCAGGTTCTGAATGTGGACGGCGGAATGGTAATGGCTTAATCAATATTGAAAAATACAGTTAACTTAACGCAGGAGGAGTTATGTCATTAGAGGAAAAAGTAAAAGATATTATTGTGGATAAGCTGGGAGTTGCGCCGGAAAAGGTAAAAGCCGATTCCCATTTTATTGATGATCTGGGTGCGGATTCCCTGGATACAGTTGAACTGGTAATGGCTTTTGAAGAGGAATTCAACGTGGAAATTCCCGATGATGATGCGCAGGAAATCACCACTGTGCAGAGTGCCGTAAATTACCTCAGCAAAAAAATGCAGGATTCCGAATAAGGAAGTGAAAGACGTGCTTGTTCACAGGAACAGGCACTTTTTTCATAAATGATCTGACTTGTTCAACAATTCTAATTTTTAAATTACCGCAATTGAATATTGCGATAATCAGCGAAGAGAATTAAAAGCAGGGCTGATAAATGAATAAAAGAGTGGTTATTACCGGAATGGGTGCGGTAACGCCCCTGGGCAATTCTGTAGATGCTTTCTGGCAGGCAATGCTCCGTTCGGAAAGCGGGAGCGACTATATTACCCATTTCGATACCAGCGAGCACACCACCCGTTTCGGCTGCGAAGTTAAAAATTTTTCCAGCGAAGGGATTATTGAGCCCCGCGAAACCCGCAGAATGGATATGTTTGCCCAGTATGGATTGGTGGCTGCTCACGAAGCCATCCTCAATTCCGGCCTTAATTTTGAAACAGAGAATCAGGATCGCATTGGTGTGGTGGTTGGTTCCGGGATAGGCGGTATTCAAAGTTTTGAGAAAGAGCACGAGAAGCTGATTAACGGCGGCCCCCGCAGAGTGAGCCCATTCTTTATTCCCCAGATGATTATCGACATTGTATCCGGTTTAATTTCGATTAAATACGGTCTCAAAGGCCCCAATTACGGTATCGTTTCCGCCTGCGCCACTGCCAGTCACGCCATCGGCGATGCCTTTAAGCTGATCCGGCGGGGCGAAGTAGATGTAATGATTACCGGCGGCTCCGAAGCAGCGATCTGCCCGATGAGTGTGGCCGGATTTAATTCAATGAAAGCATTGTCCACCCGGAATGATGAACCTAAAACCGCCAGCCGCCCCTTCGACCGGACCCGCGATGGTTTTGTGATGGGAGAGGGCGCCGGTATTCTGGTGCTGGAAGAGCTGGAGCATGCCCGTAAAAGAGGTGCTGAAATTTTTGCAGAAGTCCGCGGGATCGGATTCACGGCGGATGCTTACCACATAACGGCGCCGGCTCCGGGAGGTGAAGGGGCGATCAGAGCGATGAAACAGTGCCTCAAAGACAGCAATCTGAATCCGGAAGAGGTGGATTATCTGAATGCACACGGTACTTCCACGCCTTACAACGACAAGTCGGAAACCGAAGCCATAAAGGCCGTGTTCGGCGATCAAGCTGCAGAACTGAATATCAGTTCAACCAAATCGATGACCGGACACTTGCTGGGTGCGGCCGGCGGCGTGGAGCTGATTGCTGCTGCACTGGCGATTAGAAACAATGTTATTCCCCCCACCATCAATTATCAGGAACCCGATCCCGAATGTGATCTGAATTATACGCCTAACCAGCCGGTTGAACGCCCGGTTAAAGTGGCCATCAGCAACACATTCGGCTTTGGCGGCCATAATGCGGTGATTTGTGTAAGTGAGTTTAAATAGTGAAAGCTTCTCTTTGGATTTATTAAAAAGAATCTTTTCTAAATCCGGTCAAAGCGATCC
>JBAPTX010000120.1:0-7883 GCA_049282375.1 Calditrichia bacterium | reverse complement strand
GTGTTGCCAGTGCGCGGTCGATCTCCACCCGCAGGGACTCGCCGATTAAATCTTCGTCCGGGGGCGGCAGATGATCATTTTCAATTACATCCAGCAGACGGTTATCTTCGCTGTTGCTGAAGGGGGCATCCATGCTCAAATGCCGCCCGGAAATCTTCAGGGTATCCGCTACTTCAAAATCGGTCATATCAAGCTGCTCGGCAATTTCACTTGCGCTGGGTTCCCGTTCGAATTCCTGTTCGAGTGCGGAATAGGCTTTTCCGATTTTATTTAAAGCGCCTACCCGGTTCAGGGGAAGACGAACCACACGGGACTGTTCGGCCAACGCCTGCAGAATACTCTGGCGAATCCACCATACTGCATAAGATATAAACTTGAATCCGCGGGTTTCGTCAAACCGCTTAGCAGCTTTAATTAATCCCAGATTGCCCTCATTTATCAGGTCGCCCAGGGAGAGCCCCTGGTTCTGATACTGCTTGGCTACACTTACCACAAAGCGCAAATTTGCTTTGGTAAGTTTTTCCAGTGCGATCTGGTCGGCCTGTTTGATTCGCCGCGCCAAATCAATTTCTTCCTGTGGAGTTAAAAGGGGTACTTCACCAATTTCCTGCAGATATTTATCCAGAGATTGGCTAGCCCGACTTGTAGAGCCTCGC
The DNA here is from genome assembly GCA_049282375.1 of Calditrichia bacterium. Lineage (GTDB taxonomy): Bacteria > Calditrichota > Calditrichia > RBG-13-44-9 > RBG-13-44-9 > JBAPTX01. Next base: position 7,227 of record JBAPTX010000120.1, on the reverse strand, counting down.
GCCATACTGTAAAACAACCTCCTTTTAAAGTGGTTTTAATTGATATTTATAAACTACTTAGAGTAATTTTATCCAACCTGTGCTACTAATTACGTCTGTGTTATTGTTAAGTTCCGCCGATAAATTTTGCAATTTGTTCAAAAATTCAGTCTTCTTTTCGCCCTGTAACAACTGCGGCTGGAACTCCACTTCCTTGTTATAGACCGAAATAGGGTAAATCTTACACCGGCTGATGCCCCGGGTTCCCAGAAAAATTTTTAAAAGCATACTCTCGCTGGCGCTTTCACTGTAGGAACCAAAAACATAATTGCCCAGGCTATAGGCAATCAGTTTCCCCTGATATATTTCCAGGCCCTGCACTACATGAGGATGATGTCCCAGAATCAGGTCTGCACCGGCACGGACAGCCGACCGGGCAAGCTGCTTCTGGTATTTTTTGGGAACATCCATTTTTTCGCTGCCCCAGTGAAAGGAAATGATAACCACATCATTTTCTTTTTTGAAGCGGCGGATGTCATCATATAAAAAGGTGTGATGCGGAAAACAGGTGCCGGGAGTGGAATCTGTGGCCCAGAATTCTTCGGGGAAGGTTAAACTGTAAGCCGCAAAGGCAATCCGGCTGCCGTTGGACTCAATAATGGCGGGCTGCCGTGCGCCCTGCAGGTCCAACCCGGCGCCGGCAAAGCGGATTTGATGCTCATTCAGCAGATTCATAGTATATTGCAGTGCTGGAAAACCAAAATCCAGAATATGATTATTCGCCAGGCTGACTGCATTAATGCGGCCGGCTTTCAGCACAGCCACCAGATCAGGATTCACCTGGAATGTATAGCTTTTTTCATAAGCAGCGGAATCTTCCACCCCGAAAGGCGCTTCCAGGTTGGCAATCACCAGATCGGCATCCTGCAACAGGCTGTCCACAGCCCGGAAAGGGTAATCCATTCCCTCCCGGCGCACCACATCCTCAACCCACGAGCCCAGCATCACGTCACCGCCGGCAACAATGGTAAGCGGCCGTTCGTTTGCCGGCATGTCACAATGTCCGGGGAAACAATAAAGCAGCAAAGAAAAAATGATGGGTAACAGGATGCTTTTATATTTAATATGAATCCAGGTCAATACCGTCTTCTTCTTTAATTCTTCCTAAATCTTTTTCTTTTGCCCGCAACTGGGTGATCAGCTTGGTAATATCCTTGTGCAGATTAAGAATCATGGGATCCAGCTTTACTTCTTCGTCTTCATCCAGGATCAGATTATTGACATATTTTCCCAGTTCGGCATATTTCTCGTCCAGCCGGTGTTCTATTTGCAGCATTTCCATTTTTATACGGCCGATGCTGGTCATTTCTTCGGTTTTATCAATGGCAATATTCAGACTATCGACCAGATTTTTCTTAACTTTTTCCCATACCGTTGTCATATGGAATGGTTCCTCGCTATTAATTTTTATCGGCAAATATAATACATTTCTGAAGAGGACGAATCTAAAAAATAAAGCCGAGCCGAAAACCAGAGTTTTCGGGATTGAACGTTAGAGCCGTATTGAAGAGATTTTACCGCAAAAACCTGCCGGCTTATCTGAAAAAATAAACATTCTTTATCGGATCAGTTCCCAAAAACTGCTGCCATCCAACGGGCACTCGCCTGCCCCCATTGCCTGCGCCACCGTTTTCCCCAGATCAGCAAAGCTTTGACGGATTCCCAGCTCAACACCGGCCTGCAGGGCAGGACCGTATATCAGCAATGGCACATATTCCCGGGAATGGTCGGTACTGGCTGTTGTGGGATCATTGCCATGATCGGCGGTAATCACCAGCAAATCGTTTTCGGTAATCAGCGGCAGAATTTCAGATAAGGTATTATCGAAGGCCTGCAATTCACGGTAGAACCCCTGCGGATTATTCCGATGCCCCCACAGCATATCAAAATCCACAAGATTGATCATGATGAAGCCTTCCCGGACTTTCCGTAACTGCTCCAGTAAAACTCGCAGGCCTTCCGCGTTTTTTTTGGAATGAATTTTCCTGTCCCAGCCCACGCCGGCATACAGATCATCAATTTTGCCGATGGCCACTGTTTTCATGCCCTGCTGCTGAAGGCAGGTCTGCAGCAAAGGTTTGGGCGGTTTAAGAGAAAAATCGCGGCGGTCCGCCGTGCGGGTAAAATTGCCGGCCTTATCCCCCACAAACGGGCGGGCAATAACCCGCGAAACGCCGTGCCTCCCCTGCAGAATTTCCCGGGCAATTTCGCATATACCGTATAGCTCTTCCAGCGGAACGACTTGTTCGTGAGCGGCTATTTGAAAAACACTGTCAGCGGAAGTGTAAACAATCAGGTCTCCGCTTTGCAGATGTGCTTCCCCAAGCTCCTGGATGATTTCGGTGCCGGAGGCAGCTTTATTTCCCAAAACACCGCGGCCGGTTTTTTCCCGGAATGGCTGCAGTACTTCTTCCGGAAAACCGTCCGGATAAGTGGGGAAGGCAAAATCAAGGATGCAGCCGGCCATTTCCCAGTGGCCGGTGGTGCTGTCTTTTCCGGGCGATTGCTCCTGCATTCTGCCAAAGCAGGCCATTGGTTTTTCTGATGTGGGTATTCCTTTCAATCGCGCAATGTTTCCAAGTCCCAGCTTTTGCAGATTGGGAAGCTGCAGTCCGCCCACCGCTTGCGCCAGATTCCCGAGAGTGTTGCTGCCGGCATCTCCGAATTGGCTGGCATCGGGCGCTTCCCCAATGCCAACCCCGTCCAATACGATAATAACAGCCCGTTTTATTTCTGCAGCCATTACTTTCCTTTTTTTATGAATTCGATTTACCTGAAATGACCATTATTATTTTCCGGCTTCCGCGTACTGGAATTTTCTTTATTCCACATAAGGCTGTGCCCGGCACGGCAGCTTTGCATCAACTTCAGTTTAAAATGACCAGTTTGCCGCTTTTAAGCAGCCGGGGACCCTGAATCCGGTATACATACATTCCCGCCGGCAATGTATTACCCGCCCTGTTTTTCAAATTCCAGAAAATGAAATTGCGGTTTTTTATTCCATTATAATTAAGTGCCGCCACTCTTTGCCCCAAAATGTTGAACACCTCAATTTGGATCTGGCCGGACTGTGCGATTTCGACCGGGAAAATGACTGTGCCCGTGCCGGTTATGTAGGGATTTGGATTGGGCTGCATGCCGATAAACTGCTCCGGATTAATCTGATACCACGCGGCCTGTGCATCCACCTTCCCCCAGCCGCGGTAGTTATCCGGAGCGGCGGAATTATCTGCGCTGCGTTTCAGAATGCTGGTCAATTCATGCATTTGGAGTGTGGGTTCCTGCTGCAGCAACAGGGCGGATATACCGGCTACCAGCGGACAACTGAGGGAGGTGCCGGAAACATATCCGAAAGATCCGCCGGGGTAGCCCGCATACACCTGAACACCCAGGGCGCAAACATCAGGTTTAATGCGTCCATCGGCAGTCGGGCCCACAGAGCTGAAGCTGGCTAGATTCCCTGTAGAAGTCAGCGCACCCACCGCCAGCACATGAAAGCCGTCTGCAGGAGCGGTAATATAACGCCAGCTTGTGCCCCCTTCGTTACCGGCCGAATTCACCACCAGCACCCCCCGCTGAGCCAGGTTTTCCGCCGCCCGGGTTACGATGGTGGTTTGCCCGTTCATATCTTCGTAAGTATAATCCCCCTGGCCGGCATCGAATTCAGAATAACCCAGCGAGCTGGATACAATATCGGCGCCCAGGCTGTCCGCCCATTCCGCCGCCATTTGCCAGTTGTCCTCCTCAGTATGGATTTCTTCATCCACCTTTTCAGTTTTGGCCAGCAGAAAGGTTGCCCGGTAAGCCGGCCCGATAAGGTTACCTTCCATATATCCGCCCAGTGCAGAAAGGGTGATGGTGCCGTGACGGTCCTGGGACGGGTGATCTCCGGGTTGATTTGCAGTGTTATGATCCCCCTGTATAAAATCATATTCCGCCAGTAACTGGCCGTGAATATGTTCAAGCGCGGGATGATCCAGCCGGAAGCCGGTATCGAACATGGCCACAACAACACCTTGCCCGGTCAACCCTTTTTGATGCAGTTTATGAATATTGTGGAAGGTTATTTGAAATGCCGAATTACCGTAGTCCAGCAAAAGGGTATCATCTGCAAAATGCCTGGAAAAGGCCGCCGGCGGGGCGGCGGGCTGCAGGTCCTTTTTATAGAAATAGGATTTAACCGGCGCAACTTCCCGCACGAACGGCAACTGCCCGATGCGCTGCAGCACTTCCGGTGCTGCGCTTCCGCTGACTGCATTCAGCCAGCGGCTTTTCCCGTGCAGCCGGAATCCGGCGGACTGCAACTGTTTAATGTAGCGGGCTTCCAGCGGCAGGTCTTCCTGCAATGCGGATTCCGGATACCCGCTGCTTACCCGCTGCATCCGCCGCTTTAAAGCGCGGTCGCTCAGACGGCCCTCAACAATTTCCTGCCGCCGCGCTTTCGATAACTGCTCTGTGCCGCCTTTATCAGTAAAATAAATCCAGTAGCGGGGGGATTCCTGCGCCTGCAGTGAACCGGTATTTACTTCAATTGCAAAAACCAGAACCGCATATAGCCAAATCTTCATTTTACACCCTGATCCAATTATCTTTTTAATGCAAGCAAAGGCGGAATGATTCCCGCTCATTACGGTTTTTTCTCTGCCCTTTGTACAAATACCCTGCGCATTCTGACGGGGATCAGGGGTGTTTGACCCCGCACGGGCATTCGGGCGATTTTACCCACCACATCCATCCCTTCAACAACCTGCCCGAAAATAGTATATCCGAGTGCATCGAGTTGGGGCAGGTCCTCCAGGCAAATATAGAACTGGCTGCCATTGGATTTTCTCGCAGGGTTAACCGCATCTCCCATCCTTGCAGCCCCCAGGCGGCCACGTAAATGCTTCTCCCCGATTTCGGCGGGGAGCAAATAACCGGTGCCCCCACTGCCGTCATTTGAGGGATCATCATCTTTGCTTAACGGATCGCCCCCCTGAATCACAAATTGCGGGGCTATCCGGTGAAAAGATGTACCATTGTAAAATCCCTGATCGGCCAGTTTTTTAAAATTTTTGCTGTGAACCGGCGCTTTTTCTGAAAATAATTCCACCACGATCCGCCCGGAATCCGTTTCGATTATCACGAGATCATTTCCATTCGCAAACACCAGACCCGCAATTCCGCTGAGAAGCAGTATAATCAGAGTTGTTTTTTTCATATAAAATATCTCCCGCCAGCATTGAAACTGTTTATCTGTATAAAATTCGAAGTGAATATAAGGGGTAACCTTCTTCAAAGAAAAGTTCTTTTACCGGGCATCTTCATCTGTTTTCAGCATTTAATTGCCCTTTGTTTTAATTTTAGCCATTGCTTATATTTTTTGGCTTGTAAATACATATAAAGGAATTTGTTATAAAGCGCCTCATTTCATCAAATTAAAAAGAACTCCGGAATAAAAAGGAGCTTTACAGGATGGTTCAAACGGCCGTGAGAGCGCCAAAAGCAAACAGCAGGATTTGGATTTACAAAGAATTTATAATACAATTTTTACCGGTTGAAATGGAGGGGCAATGAATATTCAAATGGTTGATCTGAAGCGCCAGTACCAACGCCACAAAGACGAATTCGATACCGCTATCCGGCAGGTGATTGAATCCGGCCAGTTTATTAACGGGCCCGATGTTAAAAAGCTGCAGGAAGAGATGCAGGAGTATCTGCAGGTAAAACATGCCATCCCCTGCGCCAGCGGCACCGATGCCCTGCAGCTTGCCATGATGGCGCTGGAAATTAAGCCGGGCGATGAAGTGATTACCACTCCCTTTACCTTTGTTGCCACTGCCGAAACCATTGCCCTGCTTGGGGCCCGGCCTGTTTATGTCGATATAGACGAAAAAACATATAATATTGATCCTGCTAAAATTGAAGCGGCCGTTACCGGAAAAAGCCGTGCCATTATTCCAGTGCACTTGTACGGGCAGGCAGCGGATATGGACCCCATTCTGGAGATCGCCCGCAAACACAATTTGGCCGTCATCGAAGATGCCGCTCAGGCAGTAGGCGCCCGCTATAAGAACCGCCCGGTATGCGGATTAGGCGATTTGGGCTGCATCTCCTTTTTTCCCAGTAAAAATCTGGGAGCTTACGGGGATGCCGGAATGGTAGTTACCAACAGTAATGGCCTGGCGGAAAAAGTCAAAATGGTCGCCAACCACGGTTCGCGGGTGCGCTATGAGCATGAACTGCTGGGGGTGAACAGCCGGCTGGATACCATTCAGGCGGCCGTGCTGCGGGTAAAACTGCACTACCTGGACGAATGGAACAACAATCGCCGGGAATTTGCCCGCTACTACAATGAAGGGCTGCGGCAATCTCAAATAACCGTTCCCTTTGTGGCAGATTACGCGACTCACATTTTTCACCAATACACCCTGCAGGTTCCGGACAGAAACGGATTGCAGGAGTATTTAAATCAAAAAAACATTCCGAATGCCATCCACTATCCCATCCCCCTGCACCTTCAGCCCGCCTTCCAGGCCGGTTCAAATTATAAAAAGGGGGATTTCCCCATATCCGAGCGAATCGCCGCAAAAGTGATTTCGCTGCCCATGCACCCCGACCTTAACCGTGAAGAGTTGGACGCGGTTATTCAGGCGGTAAATGAATATGTCGGACAATAAGCGCTGATTAAAAAGGAGAGAGAATGCTGGATTTAAAATTCATCCGGGAAAATGCCGGGCTGGTAAAAAAAGGAATCAAAAACAAAGGTGAGATGGGCAATATTGATATCATTCTAAAGCTGGATAATGAAAGACGTGCCATGCTGCAGGAGGTTGAAAGCCTTAAACATGAGCGGAATCAACTATCGCAGGAAGTCAGCCGCCTTAAAAAGGAAGGGCAGGCTGCGGATGAAATCATTGAAAAAACCCGCACAATCAGTCAGAAAATAAAGGACCTGGATGAGCAGATAAAAGACCGCGAAACACTGCTGCAGGAGGAAATGGAGAAAATCCCCAATCTGCCCCATGCTTCCGTCCCTATCGGCAAAAATGCGGATGACAATGTGGTAATGCGCGCCTGGGGGAAAATTCCCGAATTCGATTTCCAGATTTCCGACCATCTGGAAATTGCACAACGGCTTAACATAATGGATTTCCCGCGGGGCAGCAAAGTCAGTGGGCGCGGATTTCCGGTATATTTAGGCAAGGG
>JBAPTX010000119.1:0-4074 GCA_049282375.1 Calditrichia bacterium | reverse complement strand
CATTTGACTGGGCATACATTCCGCCCACTTTTGCCCGCATATCGATCTGGCTGGGATGAATACGGCGGAACGGCAGCATCAGGGTATGAACTCCCTTAATCAATGCTTCTTCTCCCAAATAGGCACCCCATTGCCAGCAACTGACCGTCAGTTCAACTTTACTGGTTTTAGGAACAAGTCCCAGATTTCCATAGCCATAAAACAGGTTGGGACGAATATATGCGGCCTTCAGTCTGTTTTCCCGCATCACCTGTAAAATTGCCTCGGTAATTTCTTCCTTGCTGTAAGGTACTTTCATATTCATGACACCTGCGGAGACAAAAAAGCGGTCAATATGTTCGGGAAGCCGGAAAATAGCAGGCCCTCTGGCAGTATCATAGGCCCGGATTCCTTCAAATACAGAACTGCCGTAATGAAGGGCATGGCTCATCACATGAACCAGGGCTGTATCCCAGTCGTACATTACACCATTATGCCAGTACCGCCTTGCCCCAGGGAAAGATTTGGTATCAAACATCGGGTTCTCCTTCTGTTGCAGCTTTTCAATAGTTTAGATAAAGTAGTTTTCAGTTGCCCGTTATTATTTCAGGACTCTGCCGGCCTTCCGGTGCATAAAAAAACCCGGCCAAATTCCCCGGGTGCTGATTTGCAAATTGGGTAAGCAACCACTCCATATTCATCTTAGAAGTTCAAAATTCACCCTTACCCGGAAATGAGCAAAAAAATTTTATCCATTCCGCCAAATAAAGTCAAGGCAAATTAAAAATAAGCCGGGGCCCTGTGGCAACTTGAACAAAGCGGATTCTGCAGTTCTCCAACGGCCGGAACAGGGGAAAATAAGCATATAGCCTGGGAAGCATTAATGGCAATCCGGCTGTTTTGGTACAGGATTGCAGCACATTCCGCCAGCCGCTCTGGTTCAAATGATATAATTCTCAAAATCAGAGTAATATAATATTGCAAAATCATTCAGTGTAAAATGGTGCCATTAAAAGGATAAGTGTTATAAAATCAGACACTTTTATAACACAATACCAAAAGTCGGCATTCCGTTATTTGTATAGTTATATAATTATTTTCTAAAATGTTACGTGTTCTGATTTTGAAAAAACAATTGACATCATTGGGTTATTTTATTAAACTTTTCATCATTTTGTTAAAAATGAAATGTCTATAAGTATTGATGAACCAAAAATTTAGCCGCGGAAAAATCATTACGGAGGTATAATGGCTGCGAAATCTAAGGGTTCGATAATTCTGGAAATCCTGGTAGTGGTTATGGCACTTCTTTTAATAGCAGTAATTCTGATCCCGAATCAGATTTGGGAAGAAGAAGCTGAAATCACCCAGGAATGCCGTCAAAATATGAACATTTTATACGAATCGGAAGCGTTCATTTTCCGAACCACTGAAGCATATACTGATTCACTGTCCAAACTACTCACCTTCGTGCAGTCGGATTCCGGATTAAAACAGCGCCAGACAGTGGTATCTTTGACCCGCAGCCTGGTACAAGTACTGAACAACATTCTGGAAATTCCCAGTATCAGTGAAATATCCTCCATCTCCCAGTCAGCTTTCGAAATTACCGGCGACCTGGTAGGTAATGAACGATATTTTCGCGATCATCCCGAATTGCTGCAAACCAGCAAAGAGCTGGTGCGGGAGATCATGCGGATGGATTCCAGCGCCGCCTTTCCCAACTTCAGCCGCACCAAATTATTTGTCGATTCACTGCGAAATCTGAAGGACCGGGTTTCGGAATACTCCCTTCAAACCGGGATTTCCAACGCCATCAGCTATACCGATTCTATTAATCTTTATTTTGCAAAGGTGAACAAGGATGCTTTCACCGATTACTGGCAGCAGGAATCCAACAAGATCCGCAATTTTATTGCCAGTATTCGCCAAACAGATATCGGTACCAAATCAAGCGTGGCGGACCGGCTGGATAAGTTCACTGACCGGGTGGATAACAGCGTTAGTCAACTGGAACAAATCGATATCTCTCAATCGCAGCAGCGGATTGCGGCAGAGAAGCAGAATCTTGCCGAACTGCACCAGAAATTTCTGGCACCGGATTTTTTCATTTTAACAAAGCGTTACGGCATGGGATCGCTTAATGAAACTGATTCCATCCTGATCGATTTCAGCCAGAATGATTTCTATTGCCCGGACAATAACGAACCCTATCTGCTGGACACCACCGGCAATCGTATCACAGTTCACTGCCCCAATTTGCTGGATGAATTTCAGGAACGTTTTCAGGAAGATGTGGAGCCGATCCGCAATCTGCCTGCGTTCGAAGGCATCGGACAAATTGATACCGTTATCGCCCGCACCCGCCGTGCATTGGACAATAACCGGACGCTGGTCCGCCGGAATACCGACCTGCTGTTAAAAGTGAAGGAAATTGAAGCAGAATTCAATGACCTGGAAAATGTGTATTTTTACCGCTATGCGGCAGCCGTAAAGGCATTTGTTGAGCTGGTGCAGAATGAAAAGAAACTCTCTGTGTTAAAGCCGGCCATTGAAGACATCCTCAATCCAATGGATACACTGGCCGCCCGTATTGAGAAGAAGGATATACAGGATTTAAGAGAAAAGCTGGAACAGTACGGCGATCAACTCAGCAGCCTGGATTCAGCCATTGCCGGATATCGCTTATCCCGCCGGGACAGAGAAAAAGTAAATACCCTGGCGGATACCTTCCGGACCGCCTCGCAGATTCTGGATAATATCGATAACCGTTTTGACGATTCTCAGGCTGAAGCCCTGAGAGAGGCCAGCGATGAACTCGAGGATGATCTGCTGGAAGCGCTGGAAGGCGTGGATGAACCGGTTTATTTAATCTTTAACCGGACCCATATTAATCACGGGTTTATCAGAAACGGGGAAATGAGCTGGGAAGAATAAAAAGGAGTTCTATTGGCCACAATTCATAGCCTTTCATTTCAGGATAATATATTCACCTGGATGGAAATTGCCACTGAAAAAGGAATGGTAAATATTAAAAGGGCAGTGAGTGATACGCTGCCCGTTTCTATTTCATATCCGCAAATCATGGATGCCGGAGCGGTGGAAGAGTTAAGTGGTTTTTTACAGAGGTTTCGCCAAAATCATCCTTTTGAAGCCGAGAATATCCGGATATCTTTGCCTTCCCGGCTGGCGATTATCCACAAAGTAGTAACAGACCGGGATTTAGCGGAAGAAAATCAGCGGGAGTTGGTACTGCAGGAAATGGCTGAAATTCTGGATGCGCCACCTGCCGACTATTCTATTTTTCTGCCGGCATATTCCCAGTCCGGAGAATCCTACCAGACCCTGCTGGCCGTTGCGGTACCCCGCACGCTGTTGTCCTTCTTTGCACGGTCATTTCAGGCTGCCGGTCTCCCTGCGGATGTTATTACCCCCGCCTGTTTTCCGGTTGATGAACTGTTCCGCTGGTTGTATCCCAACGACGGGAATGCACTTCTGGTCGGCTGCCAGAAAATGGGAGCAGATGTAACCATAGCAGGCCGGCAGAATTTTCAGCAGTATTTTTTCAAACCCTTCAGTATTGATCGTTTATCCATTTCGGAGCTTTCCAATGAAGAAATCATTTCTTTTCTGCAGAGCCTGCTGGAGGAAGTGAAACACCCGCCGGTACTAGCGGAACCGCTTTTCACAATTGATCAGGTCTTTTTCTATGGCAATTATTTTAACCCGGAGTGGCTGGCGGAACTGGAAAGCAGCGGCAGTCTTACATCACAGATTTTCCGGGTTTCCGATAACGAAGCAATGAGGTTTACTTCGGAAACGGAGGAGTTCAACAATAATCAGAGTTTCCGATTTATTGAGCCGGTGGCCAATATCTTCAGTTAATGGTTTAAAGAGAATATTTACAACGATGTGGATTCGATAAGAAAATATGGTTTACATCAGCAGACCGTCAGAGTTCACCATAATATTTGGCAGTTTGGCACGATTGTGAGCTTTGCCCCTCTGCCACCGAAGGCGGAGCGGAATATTTTATAAATCGGATTCAACTAAAACAGATATTTAAAATTGAATTATACCGAAGAGTATATAAGG
>JBAPTX010000118.1:0-3238 GCA_049282375.1 Calditrichia bacterium | reverse complement strand
GCACCTCTTTTACAGAAAACCAATGACTATATACATCTCTCTCCAGTTTGAAAGATGGAGTAAAGCGTAATAAAGCCGGTTTTACACCCGTGTCAGATCCCGCAGCATCTGTTTTAAAATATTCCGGGCCAGGGGTAGTTTGTATTCGTTCTGTTCCAGCGGAGTCGCCTCTTTCAGCGCCTGTGCCGCCAGCATCTCAATATTGTTTTCGGAAACGGTAAAGCCGCGCAGCCGCCCGCTGACTTTTTCTTCCAGCCAGGGCACCGGTGCCACCCCGCCATATGCCACCCGCCCGTTTTTTACCTGCCGGCCGTTCATCTGCAGCACCACCGCCGTGCTAACTACAGCAAAATCCCAGACATCCCGCTCCTTGAATTTAACATAGGCGCTGCGGGTGCCGGCCGCCGGCTCCGGGATTTCCACACCGGTGACAATCTCGTCCGGTTTCAAAATATTTTCCCGCTCCACATCTATTTCCGGCAGAATGTAGAATTCGCTGATGGGCACCGAGCGGGCTTTTTTGCCGTCCGAAATTGCTACTTTGGCATCCAGCGCCGTCAGCGCCACCGCCGGATCGGACGGATAAACGATAAAGCAGGGCGATCCGCCGATAATGCAGTGATATTTATTTTCCCCATCCACCGCATAGCAGAGGTCGCCGCCTTTACGCAGACAGTCGAAATCGCCGCGGTAGTACCAGCAGCGGGGCCGCTGGCAGATATTCCCGCCGATGGTGCCCATATTGCGAAGCTGGGGGGAGGCCGATTCCATTACCGCCTGCTCCAGCACCGCATATTTTTCCTTCACCACGGGATGGGCGGCAATCTGCGAAAGCGCAACCAGCGCGCCGATTTTCAGCCCGCCGCCGTTTGCTTCAATTTTATTCATTCCCGGAATGGATTTCAGATTGACAACCTTTTCCGGCTGTACGATGCCGTGTTTCATCAGGCTGTACATATCGGTGCCGCCGCCGTAGGGCAAACTTTCTTCCCAGTCATTCCCCAGCATTTCGGATGCCTGGCGGAGGTTTTCCGGCTGCAGGTATTTAAAATTTTTCATGGTCTGTTCCTTTTCTTTGATTCAGTAGCTGCTAACCTCTGGCTTTTTGAAGGGCGTTGATCACCCGGTCCGGCGTCATGGGCAGATCATAGATGCGCACGCCCAGGGCATTGTAAACCGCATTGGCAATGGCGCCTGCAGTGGGAATAATGGCCGGCTCCCCGATGCCCTTTACCCCGGTATTGCTGATCTGGGGATCGCCGTCACTGACAATGATGACTTCGATTTCCGGCGTATCCATCACCGTGGGTATTTTATAATCGTGGAAATTGGTGGTCAGCACCTTACCGGTGTTGCGGTCGATCACCCGCTCTTCCATCAGCGCGAATCCCAGACCCTGCATGATGCCGCCGTGAAACTGGTTTTCCAGCAGTTTGCGGTTCAGGGTGCGGCCGATGTCGTGGGCGGCCACGATCTTTTTCACCCGGATTTTTCCGGTATTTTCATTTACTTCCACCGCAGCAAACTGGGCCCCGAAGGAATTGATGGTGTAGCCGTCCGGGTTTTGCGAGCGCGCCCCGGTAACAGTGAGCACCCGTTCCCGCATCTTGCGCACCACTTCGCCGATTTCCATTTCATTCCCGTTCCGGCCGGCGGCGGACAACCTGCCGTTACGGTATCTCACCTGATCTTCGGGTACTTCCAGGCTGGCGGCAGCGCCGGAAATTAATCTGGCTTTCATCAGCTCCGCCGCATCGCGCACCGCCGGGGATATGGACGGGGCGGTGGTGCTTCCGCCGCTGCTGGGCCCGTAGGGGCAAACCGCAGTGTCGCCCAGAATAACCTGGATCCGGTCCATGGGAACTTCCAGCACTTCGGCGGCCACCTGTGCGATAATGGTGTAAGTACCCGTACCGATATCCTGTGTTCCGGCAATCACCTGCAGGCTGCCGTCCCGGTTCAGATTAATGGTGGCATATGCCGGCGGCGAACCGCCGCCCCACCAGATCTGGGTTGCCATTCCAATGCCGGTTTTCAGCGGCCCGTTGCCGCTGCCCGCTTTGCGGCGGTTATCCCAGCCGATGGCTTTGGCGCCCTGCCGGTAGCATTCCTTCAACAGTTTGCTGGTATAGGGCTGATTGGAAACCTGATCGATTTCCGCATAATTTTTCAACCGGAACTCCAGCGGGTCCATCCCGATTTCTTCGGCAAGCTCATCCATCAGCGAATCCAGCCCCACGATTCCCTGCACATGGCCGGGGGCGCGGAATGGCCGTGCTTTTCCGGCATTAATGTAAACGGTGTAATCTTCAGTTTTTACATTTTCGCATTTGTAAATAGAGCGCAGCGGCCAACTGCAGCCGGCGCCGGAGGGATACGCACCGGCAGGGCCGTAGGAGTAATGCTGCAGGGCGGTCAGTGTCCCGTCCTTTTTTACGCCGCCTTTCAGCCGCTGGTAGGAGCTGGGGCGGTTGCCCACCGCCTGATTCATGGCTTTGCGGTCCAGCGCAATGTGCACCGGGCGCCCGATCCGGCGGGCAATTATGGCTGCCATTACGGTATATTTTCCAGCTTCCAGTTTGCTGCCGAAACCGCCGCCCATATATTTTTTGATCACCCGGACATGGCTTTCCGGCATTTTCAATGCATCCGCCACCCGGTCCCGCACGCTGAAAATTCCCTGCGTGGAATCCCACACGGTTAATTCATCGCCATCCCAGTTTACCGCGCTGCAGTGCACTTCGGTGGGATTATGGATGACCACCGGCGTGGTGTATTCACGCTCAATCACCACATCCGCCTGCCGGAAACCTTCTTCCACGTTTCCCCGCTGGGATTTATCCGATTCGCCCTCCACAATATTACCGGAATCGTAAACTTCCGGGGCATCTTCTTCCATGGCTCTGGACGGGTCAGTTACAAAGGGCAGCTCTTCATAATTCACTTCGATCAGTTTGAGAGCTTCTTCAGCAATGGCATCGGTTTTTGCGGCCACTACCGCCACTTCTTCCCCTTCGTAGCGCACATGCGGATCGAACAACAAGCTCCGGTCATACCATTTAATTTCCGGGGAATTTTCATGAGTCAGAATATAAAGCACTCCCGGCAGATTTTTCGCTTTCCGGGTATCAATGCCGGTGATGCGGGCATTAGGAAAAGGAGAGCGCAGCGTGCGGGCGAAAACCATTCCCGGCAGCCGCACATCCAGCGCATAAACAGCGCTGCCGCTGACTTTCTC
>JBAPTX010000117.1:0-17926 GCA_049282375.1 Calditrichia bacterium | reverse complement strand
GGGACGCACATAGAGTCCGCCGGGATACTGTTCGCCCTCCAGCACCTCGCCGCCGTAAATAATTTTCCCGCCCTCCTGCTTCAATTTTTTCAGGGCGCCCTGCATGGTTTCCACCGCCGGGCGGTTGATCATCGGGCCCATCAGAATGCCTTCTTCCAGCGGGTTCCCGATCTTCACCTGTTTATACGCATTCAGCAGCCGATCCACGAATTTATCATAAATATTTTCATGAATAATCAGGCGGCGGGTGGATGTACAGCGCTGCCCGGCAGTACCGACAGCGCCAAAGAGCACAGCCCGCAGCGCCATATCCAGATTTGCGGAATCGCTGATAATAATGGCGTTGTTGCCGCCCAGTTCCAGCAGGCTTTTACCCAGCCGTTTGCCCACGCTCTCCGCCACCCGGCGGCCCATTGGGATGCTGCCGGTAAAACTGATCAGCGGCAGGCGCGGATCGTCAAGCATCCGCTGCCCCACAGTGGAACCGGGCCCGATTACCGTATTGAAAACACCTTTGGGCATTCCCTCATTTTCCATCACCCGGTCCACAATATTTTGAATAGCCACGGCGCAAAGGGGAACCTGGCTGCTGGGTTTCCAGATCATCACATCGCCGCAGACCGCCGCCAGCAGCGCATTCCATGACCACACTGCCACGGGGAAGTTAAAGGCGGTGATAATGCCGACCGGCCCCAGCGGCTGCCACTGTTCCATCAGCCGGTGTCTGGGACGCTCGCTTTTGATGGTTAGACCATAGAGCTGCCGGCTGAGTCCCACCGCAAAATCGGCAATGTCAATCATTTCCTGCACTTCGCCCATGCCTTCCTGCAAAATTTTTCCGTTTTCCAGCGTCACCAGCCGGCCCAGCGTTTCTTTATACTTCCGAAGCTCCAGGCCAATCAGGCGCACCACTTCCCCCCGCTGCGGGGCCGGAATATTTCGCCATTCCGGAAAAGCCTCCCGGGCCTTTGCCACAATTTTTTCGTAATCCTGCGCAGTGGCCTGCCTTACTTCTGCAATCAGTTCACCATTGATGGGTGAATGGGATTTCAACAACTTTGCATCCGCGGAGCTAAACCATTTACCGTAACCGGCGCCATCTACTGTTTTATCAATACCCAGTTCCTGTAAAAACGTCATGTCAATTTTCATCATCTATCCTCTCTTTGCCTGTTTTGTGTGCTTTTTCTCAAAAGTAAACCCTTTCCCGCAGGTTTTCAATATGAAAATATTTTGGGAACAGTCCAGACCCGGGCCCTGTTCGCCCTGAATTTTAAGTTGGAAATTTTGGCCGTCCTTTTTATCTTCACGCAACCGAAAGCGGATGAAATGTTTAAGAAAAAACTGACTCACCTTATTAAAAAGAAGAATTCGTTACTCTGCGTCGGGCTGGATATGGATATGGAGAAGATTCCGCGGTACCTGCTCAGGGAGGAAGATCCCCTGTTGATTTTCAACCGGGAAATTATTGAAGCAACCCGCGATGTGGCAGTTGCTTACAAAACCAACATTGCTTTTTTTGAAGCCCTGGGCAGCAACGGCTGGCATCTTCTGGAACAAACCCTTAGTCTGCTGCCGCAGGATACCCTGGTCCTTGCCGATGCCAAGCGCGCCGACATCGGCAACAGTTCCCGGAAATACGCCGAGACTTTTTTTAATACTTACCCGTTTGATGCCGTTACGGTATCCCCTTATATGGGCCTGGACTCAATTGAGCCTTTTTTGCAGTTTTCCGAAAAAGGTATATTTGTGCTCTGCCTGACCAGCAACCGGGGTTCACGGGATTTCCAGTATCTGGCCACCGATGGCGATCCGCTCTACCTTACCGTGGCGCGTCAGGTGGTCAGCTGGGACATGGATTACGGAAATTGCGGACTGGTGGTGGGCGCGACTCACCCCGAGGATATCGGCACGGTTCGGGAAGCGGCACCTTCTCTGCCGTTCCTGATTCCCGGCATCGGGTCTCAGGGCGGTAATCTGGCCCTGGCAGTACAATACGGAACAGACCGTGAGGGCGGTTGTGCTTTGATTAATTCCAGCCGCAGCATTATATATGCTTCCGGCGGAAAAGATTTTGCGGAAGCGGCAGCGGCGGCCGCTCAAAATTACACCCGGCAGATCAACCAGTATCGTGCCATTACATAAATCGATCCCGTTTAAGAAGTGGTGAAGATCATGGACAAAAAAGAAGCATTGCGCATTTTTGAAGAAACCGGTGCATTGCAGAACGGTCACTTTCTGCTGACTTCCGGACTGCACAGTCCGCAATATTTTCAATGTGCTCTGGTTCTGCAATATCCCCAGTATCTGGAAAAATTTTGCCGGGAAATTGTGGAGTTTTTTTTCGAAGAGGAAAACATTGATGTGGTGATTGCACCTGCAATCGGCGGAATTGTGGTGGCACAGGAACTGGCACGCCAACTGAACACCCGTGCCATATTTGCCGAGCGGGAAAACGGTAGAATGACCCTTCGCCGCGGTTTTGTAATTGAAGAAAAAGAAAACGTGCTGGTCTGCGAAGACGTTATCACCACCGGCGGCTCTGTCAGGGAAATACTGCAGTTGGTAGAAGATGCCGGTGCCTACCCGGTCGGCGTCGGCACCATCATCAACCGCGGCGAGGACCTGGAGGGGTTTGATGTGCCGGTTTTTGCACCGGTGGAAGTCCGGGCAATTACCTACAGCCCCGAAAAATGTCCGCTGTGTCAGCAGAACATCCCGCTGGTAAAGCCGGGCAGCCGGCAAACGACCTGATTTCTCATAAGCCCCGGCTTCAGAGCAGGGTAATTAAACCAGTTTATTATTCATTATTCAGGAATTGCTTTTTATGCGAATCTGTTCTTTATCCAGCGGCAGCAAAGGAAATTCAATTTTTATAGAAAGTGAGCATGCCCGCATTTTACTCGATATCGGGTTGAGCGCCAAACAAATCAGTGAACGGTTGTGTTCCATTCAGGTGGACCCGGAAACGATTGACGCCATTGTACTGACCCATGCCCACCGTGACCACACCCGTGGCGTCGGCGTCTTTTCGCGGCAGTTTAAAACCCCGGTTTACGGGCACAGCGACACTCTCACTGAAATCAGCTATCTCTTCAAAAAGCAGGAAGTACGTATTCCATGGCTGCAGCCATTCACTATTAAAGACCTGTTTTTCACCCCCTTTAAAGTATCTCATGATTCCATACCCACCGTTGGCTATCTGATCAGCAACGGCAGCCGCAAACTGGCGGTCTGCACCGACCTGGGGATTGTTACCCAGGAGGTGGAATCCCGTTTAAGTGAAGCGCAGTTTCTTGTACTGGAAAGCAATCATGATCCCGATATGTTGTTAAGAGGCCCTTATCCGTGGGAATTAAAAGAACGGATTTCAGGGCGGCTTGGCCATATTTCCAATCATGAAGCCGGATCGCTGCTGCAGAATATTCTGAACGGCCGGATTGAAAAAATACTGCTGGCCCATTTAAGTGATGAGAATAATACCAGCGATCTTGCCCGCAATACCGTACTGGAATATATGGGATACCAGTGCAGCGATTTACTGGAAGTAATTCATCAAAAAAAAGTTTCCCCCGTTTACGAATTTTAAAAAGTTTTGGATTACCCGCTCTGCGAAACCAGTGAACGTAAACGCAGGCGGGGCTGATAATAATACATTCAGGCTTATTCATTTATGCAGATTCTGATACTGATAACCGGGCTGATTCTGCTGATCGGCGGTGCAGAACTTCTGGTCCGCTTTTCATCCGCCCTGGCCCGTTCCCTTGGGGTACGGCCGCTTATCGTCGGACTCACCATTGTTTCCATTGGCACTTCCCTGCCGGAATTTGTGGTCAGCCTGGTCGCCGCCATTCAGAATACCATGGGCATTTCTATCGGAAATATTATCGGCTCCAACATCGCCAACATGGGCCTGATCCTGGGTGCGGGAGCAGTCCTGGGCGTTTTGCCGGTAAGAAATTCCTATTTAAAAAGCGAACTGCCTTTGATGATTTTCTTTACCCTGCTGTTCAGCTTTTTTTCATTCACTCATTATAAGATTCTGCGTTGGGAAGGCATTGTGCTGCTGCTGTTTCTGATATTTTTCCTGATTTATCTCACAAGAAACATGCAGGAAGATCAGGAAAAGGCCGACAGGCTGGTGCTGAACAGAAAACAAAAGGTCTGGTATTTGTTATTGGCTCTGCTGGGAATTGTTTTGCTGATTTCCGGATCCAAATTGACAGTGGATGCCGGAGTAAAAATTGCGACGGCACTGGGGGTCAGCGAAACCGTTATCGGCTTAACACTCATCGCCCTGGGAACTTCGCTGCCGGAACTGGCAACCACTCTGGTGGGATCTTACCGCGGCGAAACCGAGATTGTCGTGGGCAATGTACTGGGCAGCAATATTTTTAACCTGCTGTTTATCGGCGGCGGCGTTGCGATTCTGCGTCCCATTGCCGTCGATCCCCATTTATTTCGCATCGATTTTCCATTCCTGATTATCATTTCCATTTTACTCTGGCCGCTGATGTGGTGGCGCTGCCGTATATCGCACCTGGAAGGGGCCTTTCTGCTGGGGGCCTATTTCCTGTTTATTGCACTGGCATTTCTAATCAGTAATCATTAATACCCGGAATACAAAAATGAACCGTGAACAGGCTTTTCAATTATTGAATGAATACACCCGAAAAGAGGGTCTGATTAATCATGCTTTAGCGGTGGAAGCAGCGATGCGGGACTATGCGGTCCGCTTTGGAAAAGATGAAGAAAAATGGGGCATTGTGGGACTGTTGCACGATTTCGATTATGAACAATTCCCGCAGGAACATCCCGTCAAAGGCGCCGAAATCCTGCGGCGGAAGAAAATCCCTGAAGAATGGATCCGGGCCATTCTAAGCCACGCCTCCTACAGCGGTGTTCCCAGAGACAGCTTAATGGCAAAAACCCTTTTTGCTGTGGATGAATTATGCGGGTTTATCACCGCCGTGGCGCTGGTACGTCCATCCAAAAGCCTGAGCGAAGTAAAGGTGAAATCAGTTAAAAAGAAGATGAAGGATAAAGCCTTTGCCCGGCAGGTTAACCGCGAAGAAATTATAGAGGGCGCAGCACTTTTAAACCTGCCGCTGGAAGAACATATCGGGAATGTTATTCATGCTATGCAGAAAAGATCGGAAAGGCTGGGATTATAAATGTTGCGATTCAAACCCCGTTTTTATTCTGTCCCGCAAATCAGTCCAGCTCCATTGCCGCTACCTTCAGGTAGTGGAAAAAAGAAGTCTTGGAGGAATGGGGCTTTAGCCCTGAGTGGCGGCACAAAATCAGAAAAGCAATAGAAATGCAGGATGCTGTGTCACTTCAGGGGTTTTCCCTATTCCGGCAACTGGAAAATTACCTGCAGATCTTCGGGTGATAAGTCCTTGATAAAACTTTTTTCAGAAGTAATCAGTGAATCAGAGAGTTCTTTTTTCTGCCGCTGCAACTGCAGGATTTTCTCTTCCACACTATCCTTCACGATATATTTGTAAACGAAAACGTGGTTTTGCTGGCCGATGCGATGGGCGCGGTCGCTGGCCTGCTGTTCAATGGCCGGATTCCACCAGGGATCCAGATGTATCACATAGTCGGCCGAGGTCAGGTTCAGCCCCAGTCCGCCGGCCTTCAGAGAAATCAGGAACAGTTTAACCTGCTGATTTTCCTGAAAATTGCGGATGCGCTCCTCCCGGTTACGGGTGCTGCCGTCCAGATATTCATACTCCCACTCTTTTAACTCCACAATTCCCTTCACCAGATGCAGAAACCGCACAAACTGGGAGAAGACCAGCACCTTGTGACCTTCCTGCAGAATCTCTTCCAGCATCTCTTCCAAAAGCTGCACTTTGCCGGACTCAAACAGATCAACACTTTGATCGAGAATCCGCGGATGGCAGGCCAACTGCCTTAAATAAGTGAGCGCCTCCAGAATTTTAAAACGGGTTTTAGGAAGGCCCTCCTTTTCCACACTGCTGAAAATCTCACTCCGGTATCGCTCCAGCCCCTGCCGGTAAAGCTGCTGTTGCGCTTCGGTCATTTCCACATACTGCACAATATCCGTTCGTTCCGGCAGTTCGGTCAGCACCTGTTCTTTTTTCCGTCTTAAAATGAAAGGAAAGATCATTTGCCGCAGCAATTCCCGGCGCCCTTCGGCATCTTCCTCCGCTTTTACAAAACGGTCTTCGAAACGGGAAAGAGTGTCCAGCATGCCCGGATTCAAAAACTCAAACTGCGCCCAGAGATCAGTTAATGAATTCTCAACCGGGGTGCCGGTAAGGCATAGCCGCCGCGGCACCTGAAAATTGACTGCCGCCTGGTGTGTTTTTGTGGAAGGATTTTTAATTTTCTGCGATTCATCCAGAATCAGATAATCCCATTGCCGCTGACCCAGCAGATCCTGATCCTGCAGAAATATGCCATAACTCATCAGCACCACATCAACTTTAGAGAACTTTGCCGCCAGATTCTCCCGCAAACTGCGGGAACCCTGATACCGCACAACGCTGACCGAAGGTGCAAAAACGGAAAACTCCGATTCCCAGTTAAATAAAACAGTCAGCGGCACGGCTATAATTACCGGATTCTCCAATCTGCCTTTTTCTTTCAGGCTGAGCAGGAAAGCAATAACCTGCACCGTTTTCCCCAGACCCATATCATCCGCCAGAATGCCCCCGAAATGGAATTGATGCAGGAAATGCAGCCAGTCGTATCCGGCCTTTTGATATTCCCGCAAATGGCCGTTAAAAGTTTGCGGCAGCGGTGTGGACTCTATTTTCTTAAACTGCAGGTGACGGGACTCAATCTGTGCAAAACCGGAATCGGATTTTACAACATCCGCCAGTTGTGAAAGGGCTTCCACCAATGGGAAAGCAGTATGTTGGAAGCGCTGGGTGCCGGCGGCCTGCGAACTGTCCATGAGGGAAAAAAAACGGGATGCCCGCTTCAGCAATTCTTTACTGAAATAAACAAAAGAACCGTCGTCCAGTTTTACATACTGGCGTCCCTGCCGGATTTGTTCGCCAAGGTCTTTTACCTGCAGGGCATGTCCGTTGATGCTGAAAAAATATTTTAATTCCAGCCAATCCATTCCGCTGGATACCTGCAGTTTTAAGCGCGGCTTGCCGCGATGCAACCGGTGACGCATCAGGTTTTCTTCGCCAAAAATCTCGATACCGGCACGCGATAGCGCAGTCATTTCCGTGCGCAGCCAGTCCAGTACTTTAATCTGCGGATCCACCTGCCAGCGGTGCTGAACATAAAATAACCCATGATTCTGCAGCAGGTTGCGGATGGTTCTTTCTTTTTCCTCATCCCGCTGCACCATAAATAAATATTTGTCCTGTGTCGCCAGAGATTTGCTTGAGATGGGATAAGCAGGAAACTCGATATTTCTGTAATTAAATTTTACTTCAATATGAAAAATACCGGCCCTTTCCCTCAGATATATCCGGGTGGAGGACAACGGCAGTTCATATAATTTCAGATGCTCTTCCAAACTTTTCCAGTCCAGCGCCGGCAGAATCTGCTGAACAAAATGATTGATAAATTCCTTCAATTCCTCCACCGGGATTTCCACCTGGCGGTGCAGCCGGAAAAAATTAATCCAGAAAAAGGCGGACATATTGGACTCCACCCTGAAAAGCTGATCCTGATAGTGCAGATAAATGGGATTGGCGCAGATTATTTCGACCTGCTCTTTTAAAATCAGCGTCCGGTCTGTAAAAACAATGGCCGGCTGCAGAATATAATTTTCATCATTTTTAAAAATACCCAGAGAAAGGGTGCCGGTTTCTTCTTCCAGTTCAATGGCGTGCAGTTGTTTATCCTCACTGCGGCGCAGCTTCAGGGTGCTGCCGCGCAGCCAGTCCAGAATAAACCCGACGGGCTGCCCGTAAGTGAACAACCGCCGCGAATCATAATTGGTGCTGGAATAGAGATAGGAGAGAATGTTGAGTTCATCCTGTGTAATATTCACTTTTTGAGCTTCAACCAGCGGGAAGGTCAGCTTTACTTCCTTCCCGGATTCCCCGTCCAGGCGGGTGTACTCTGCATAAGGAAGAATTTCCCAGTTGGCCTGGCGGAGTTCTAAGACAAAATAAGGCTGATAAACACCCTTCTGCATTTCGAAACTTTGCGGCTGGGGAATTTTTTCCAGCAGAGCCGCCAGTTGCTCTATTTTACTCTTCCAAACCATTTATATAAATATTCCAATCATTTGCTGCTTTAAACTCCTGATTTTTATTACCATCAGGAATTAAATTGTTTCAGGGGAAAAATTTTCCCCGCCTATTTTAATATTTGTGCTGCAGGATGCCTGTAATCCGGATATGCAGCCGTCTCCCGCAAAGCAATTTATCCAGTACAATTCAGGCGCCGGAAGAATGCTTTTTATGAACAGTACAACCATTTAGCATCAAATTGTTTTGATTTTTCCTTTGGTTAACTGGAATTGATACAAATACCAGTACCAAACCAGCATAATTATCGACATGAAAACGGTGGAGGTTAAGATTCCCCCCCATAGACCCTGCAAACCATATAATCTGGAACCTGCATACGCCAGCGGCAGCATTAATCCGAACATGCGCATCAAAGTGGCATATAACTGATATTTTCCCAGCCCGAGCCCCTGAAAACTGGTGACGGTACACATAAAAATTCCGTTAAAAAGATAGCCGGGGGCCAGTATCCGCAAAGCATTTGCTGTTATTTTTAGAACAGAATCGCTCTGTGCAAATACCCCGGCAAATACCGCCGGAGCAAGCAGGATGACAATACTGACGGTAAACATCATCCCCAGAGACAGACCCATGCCGGTAAAATAAACCTTTTTAATACGGTCGTACTGGCGGGCCCCATAATTATAGCCGGTCATGATGGCAATAGCCTGCCCGATTCCGATTACCGGCAGGAATGCAACCATTTCGTAAGTGAAAGCGATAGTGTAGGCAGCGCGTGCATCCGTCCCGAAAGGATCCAGCAATAAAAAAATCAGGCTGAGGGAAAAACTGGTTAGTATTTGTCCCGCAGAAGCCGGTAAACCGACCTGGAAAATTCCCCGGATAATTGCCGAACTGAATTTGAATCCGCGGAAGCGGAAACGGCGGGGCAGGTCTTTCGCAAACAGGACCCAGAGCACATAGCACAGCGCCAGCATACGGGCCAGGCCCGTGGCAAGCGCCGCTCCTTTAATTCCCATTTCCGGGAAGATCCATAAACCATAAATCAGCAGCGGATCCAGAATGACGTTCAGCAGAGTTCCGGTCATCATAAATTTCATGGGATAAACCGTATCTCCCCATCCCCGGAAAATATTATTGCTGGTCATCGCCATCAGATAAACAGGCGAAAAGTAGAACAGGACGGTTAAGTATTCTTTAATGGCCTGCAGCAGAGGACCTTCAGCGCCAAGTGCCCGGTAAATAATGTCCTGCGTCAGTAAACCGGTAACTCCAAATCCGACGCCGATGATCAGGGCAAGAATAAAACTGTGCAATGCAGCACTTACGGCATTGCTCTCCCGGCCGGACCCGATACTTCGGGAAATAAATGAATTCACTCCCATCCCGATACCTGCACCGAGGGCAATCAGGATCAACTGGACAATGAATGCCATTCCAATGGCAGCAATGGCTACAGACCCCAGTTGGCTTACAAAGTAGCGGTCAACAAAATTAAAACTGGTCTGAAAGGCAAAGGCAACAATCATCGGCCAGGCCAGGCGAAACAGGCCGCGGGCTATGGAACCCTGGAGTAAATTGTTTGAATTGCCGTTGGTATTATTTTTCATCAAGTCTGCAATTTAACAGTCAATCCAAAAAAATCTACAAAATAATTTTTTTAGCATGAAGGAGGCGTGAAACATCTTCAGACAGCTTTTTTCTCCAGACAAAGCAAACGGATATAACTGCGGAAATAGGTTCGGGTTTGATGGGATTCAAAGCCATAGCGATGCAAAATCCGGGGCCAGTCCTGCCGGATAAATTCTTCAGTGGGTTTGCATTCAATTTTTCGCACGCCCAGCCGCACCCACCAGGGTGCCTCATCTACTGTGAAGTGGTTATAATCCCAGATACAAAACCTTCCGCCGGGCAAAAGATTATTAGCTGCATTTTCGACCACTTTTAATCGTTTACCCTGCGGCAGGCCATGCAGAACAAATGATATTAAAGCAACAGTTGCCGGCTCCGGAAGTGAGAATGGTTCTTCAATACGCTGATTCAGGATTGAAATACGGGAATCATTTTGCCGGCGCCGCTGAAGCTGCCGCCGCATTTCCTCACCAATTTCCAGAGCATACAAACGGCTGCTGTCATTCAGCCGCTGCAGAATCAGTTCTGCATTTTTACCGGTGCCGGCGCCTAAATCCATTACAACTTCCTGTTCGCGCAGCGGCAAATCATTTATCATTTTTTTCAGGAGAGCATTATAGCGGCCAACGCTCAGAAGGTTGAGAAGACGATCATAAAAACGTGCTTCTAATCCGGTAATTTCGACCTGCGGTTTATCTCCCAAAGGAAACCTCTTTAATTGCCTGTTAATATTCAAATTTTGCTTGTTTATCTATATGGAAAAATATACTTGCGCAGGTTTTTAATCATAATCAAGGTTCGTTTAAGCAGCCCTGTAAGCCGAATTCTGTTTTCTTCACCGGGAAGGAGAAGAAAGACGGCCATTTATCTGATGCGGCCTACCCGGAAGTGCGTTCTGATGAACGCGGAAGGGGCCGTTCCGCTGCCCTGGGGCATCCTTCCTTATTTGGCCTTGCTTCGGGTGGGGTTTGTCCGTCCCGGGTGTTGCCACAAAAGCAGAAGCTTTTATCCATAACGGATCCGGCCGGTGGGCTCTTACCCCGCCATTTCACCCTTATCCCGCACTCAATTCTGAAACTCCGCCAATAATTTATTTCCAATTCAGATTCTGATATTTCAAATTTGAGTGCGGGACGGTATTGTTTCTGCGACACTTTCCGTCCGGTGCCATTTTCATGTCACCGGCCCCGGATTTTCTCCGGGCACCCTGCCCTGTGAAGTTCGGACTTTCCTCCCCCTGAATAAACCAGGAGGCGACCGTCCGGGCTGCTTAAAGAACCCTGTTTTCTACTTCATTTATATCAAGAAATATCCGATTCGCCTTCCACCCATGCTACGATGCGGCCGCAGTGTTCGCAGGTATTCAGCCGGTTCATTTCACGAATTTCCACTATCCGCTGGGGTGGAATGGATGAAAAACAACCGCCGCAGGACCCTTTTTTTATCGGGACAACTGCCAGACCGTCTTTTGCTTTGCGAATGCGTTCATACTGGCGTATATACCGTTTATCCAAATCTTTCAGGATTTTTTCGCGTTCTCCCTGCAGCCTTTTTTCTTCGGTCGCGGTTTGATGCATTATATCGGCCAGTTCCCTGTGATACCCTTTTAACTGCTCTTCAAGATTACCGATCTCCCGCTGTACTTCCTCAATACTACTTTTCAGCTCTTCTTCTTCCTCCAGAGACTGCAGAATTTTATTCTCGAGTTCTCCAACTTCCATTTTCTTGGTATCGATTTCCAGAGAAATGGCATCATATTCCTTATTCGTCTGAACTTTATAGAGCTGATCTTCATACTTTTTCAATTTATCTTTACTGGCTTCAATTTCAGTCTGGAACATGCGGCGGTCCGCTTCCCCTTTTGTAACCTTCTCTTCCATTTCGGATTTGCGTTCTTTTTTATCCTGCAAATCGGATTCCGCCTGTTCTATCATCATCGGCAAATCGCCTTTTTGCAATTGAAGTATATCATAACGGCTGTCGATGTCCTGCAATGCCACTAACTGACCTACTAGCTTTTTCAAACCCACCTCCTGCTGTTTTTCTCTCTAAACCAAAAAAAAATGCACTCTGTATTTTGAGTGCATTTTCTATGTTTAATAATTTTACTGTTTCGCAGTGTTTGAAAAATTCTCTCTCCCAATAACATCTTTTTCAAATCACCTCCAATTTTTTGTGGGCCCACTAGGACTTGAACCTAGGACCAGTCGATTATGAGTCGACTGCTCTGACCAACTGAGCTATGGGCCCATATTTTAGCAGCGAAAATTAGAAGAGGAACCCAAAAAAATCAAGCGGTAAATTAATTGAACTATTTCAGGGTTTTTAGAAGATCATGAACATTGAACTTAAAATGCATTTTCTTGAGCAGATAAAAATTTTATTTATCTTGTTTTAAAATTAATTTTTTTTATTTTCAGCACATAAATTTGAATCAAGGAGGTTACAATGGCTTTACTAATTAATGATGAATGCATTGCCTGCGATGCTTGCCGTCCGGAATGCCCAAATGACGCAATTGCTGAAGGCGATCCACTTTACATCATCGATCCCGATTTGTGTACCGAATGCGTCGGATTTTATGATGATCCGCAGTGCGCAGCAGTTTGTCCCACTGATGCTTGTGTTCCTGACCCTGAACACCAGGAAACGGAAGAAGAACTGCTCGCAAAAAAGAAGAGAATTCACGGCGAATAGGTGAACAATAAAAAAGGCGCCCTTAACCGGCGCCTTTTTTTATTTCATGAATCAGGAGATAGCCACCTCCTGCCGATACCTTCCTGAACTTAAAATTTCCCCTGTGTTGCAAACCAGTTCGCCGGATCGGCAAAAAAACGGTTGATATTCCGCAGTGCATCATAGTGGGATTGTTCTTCTTTTTCCAGCGTAAACAGAAATTCCTTTACCTTTTCGTCTGCCGCCTTTTTTGCAGCTTCTCCGTAGAAAAATTTTGCATGACTTTCCAGGTTGAGGGCGGTTTCAATGACCTCCTCATCATCAACCTGGTAGCTTCCCAACTCTTCCAGGCTTTGATTTAAATCTTTCCTCAAGCGGTCGAAAATTCCCTGGAAAGTGGTTACTTCTTCTTTATTGTGCATACTGACCTTTTCCCAGCTTCGCTTGCCTTCAATGGCTTCATATGCTTCGCGGATACGGCGCATATGTGCAATTTCATCCTGTGCCAGGCGCTCCAGCATCCTTTTTCCCATGGAATTTTCCACCTTTGCTGCGCCCTTCACGTAGGTGTCGTACCCTTCTTCTTCCATTTCGAGTGCCATCTTTAAAACCTCTTCGGTTGTATCCGGAATTGTTATTTCAGGCTTCATAAACTAAATCTCCTTCTGCTGTTTTGTTCAAATTTTCATTAATTTAGCCATTGATTTTGAGCAGACAAGAAAAAAACAAATCTCTTGTCTGATTGGATTTTAATCGGGTTTCTGAAAGGAAAGTTCAAATATCCCGGGCCAGTTTCTTACCTGCAGGTTTACAGCGGAAGCAAATACGAGGAAAGTTGTTTTCCGAACCCATAAATTTTGCTGTGCGTTTTTCAATTACTGAATTATTTGGTAATTTCAAACAAAATAGTTAGAGATAATGCCATGGACCATATTCAGTTTCAGTCAGTCAGTAAAACCTATCGTAATCAAACACAGCCGGCCCTGCTGCAGGTAAATCTTACAATACCCTATAAACAGAAAGTCGGATTAGTGGGGGAAAACGGTTCGGGAAAGACAACCATGCTGCGTCTGCTCCTGAACTTGCTGCGGCCGGATGAGGGAACCATTAAAATTTTTAATGGTGCAGATATGAAAAAAACGGAAAAATTCCCCGGATATTTGCCGGAAGACCGGGAAGGGCTGGAAAATTTTACAGCACAGGAACTGCTATCCATGGCGGCGGGAATGAACGGCGTAAACCAAAAAAAGGCAGCAGAACGTATCCCGGAATTGTTACACTGGGTTGGATTGGAATCTCATAAAGATGAACTGCTGGCCGGATTCAGCAAGGGAATGAGGCAGCGCGCCCTTTTGGCTGCCGCCCTGGTTCACCAACCCGCCGTTTTGCTGCTGGATGAACCCTTCAGCGGACTTGATCCCGACGGGCAGTTTAAACTGCGGCAGTTATTAAAGCAATTGCAGGATGTTACTTTACTATTGGCCTCACATAATCTGACAGAAGTGGAAAATATTTGCGAACGGGTCATAATTTTAAAAAATGGCCAAATAAAGGAGGATGCGCTTTTAGCGGATAATAAGCAGAATATGTTTTCCCTGACAAGTTCACCGCAACTTTTAAAACTGCTGAAAAATTTCCCTGATATCAACTACCAGGAAGAACAGTCACAGGGCGGCCGCATCATTTTAATATTAGAAGGAATGCAAAGTGCTGTGCAGAGTTTTTTAGCCGCCGCAGAAAAAGAGAAGATTCCCGTAGAAAATTTTCGTTCTCACAGCGCCCTGGAATTATTATACCGGCGGCACTCCTCCACTGCATAAGAATTACCAGCCGGCTTTCGGGCGCCGCTTACCGAAAATGACCGCGCACGGCGCATTCCGGGTTACATATTCATCAAGCTGTCGGCACCATAGTGCCAGATAAGTGCGGCAGGATCGTGATCCATCCACATCACTGCTATCAGGAAACGCGGCATGTTCGCATCGTAAATCACAAAACTTGATACGCCCGGTTTTCACACCCGCATTTTTAGGGTCATTATCTTTCATGAATAAATTCCTGTTTGTAAGCTTTATATATGCATTCAGCCGAATATAGACTGTGGAAAACCGGGATTCAAATCATTTTGCATTCTCTTTCCTTTGGAAAATCTTGTCTTTAAATGCTGCATCAGTCACAGCAGGCAGGGAATTAATTTTTGACATTGGAACCCACAACATACTCCTGGATTTAAGACTCTGGTATTTAAAGGTAAGAGTAAATGAAAGCATTATTATTTGATTTTGACGGGGTGCTGGTTAAAAGCATGGAAGACCACTATGAATGCTGGCGGCGCACCCTGCTGGAATATGGCATTGAAATGGTACCGGAAGAACTTTATATGCTGGAGGGACAGGGTGTTCACCAGGTTGCTTCCGAACTGATCCGAAAATTCCGGCTGCCGGTGACAGAAACACCTTCCATCGTTCAAAAGAAACAGAATTACTATAATGAACTGAAGAGAATAGAGTTTTATCCCCATCTGCTGGACACCCTGAACTGGGGAAAAGAAAAAGGGTTGAAAATGGCAGTGGTAACCGGCGGATTACGGTCCCGCGTCAGTGAGACTCTGGAAGAGTTTGGATTGCTGAAGTATTTTAACGGAGTGGTTACTTCCGATGATGTGGAAGCCACCAAACCTTTCCCGCATCCTTATCTGAAAGGGGCCGAAATTTTAGGTGTGGCACCTGCTGACTGCATTGTTATTGAAAATGCGCCTTTGGGTATCCGCAGCGGGAAAGCAGCCGGGATGATGGTAATTGCCATCACCACCACCTTGAGTCCGCAATTTTTGCGGGAAGCAGATATTATCGTTTATGATTTTAAAGACCTGTTAAAGGCTTTAAAGAAACAGTATTAGAAAGGGAGAGGCTGATAATGGAAAACACCAGAAACAGACCCGGAGACGAGTTGTTCAGTTGGAGTGACTGGAGCAAAAAAGAATCAGAAGAACTGGTCCTTATATATCTGGAGGATTACTACCGCACCCTGGATGATTACTATTTGCAGGAAGCTGTACAAATTGCCAAGGATGAAGCCCTGGATTTGCAGAAAATCATGGGTTGGGCGAAACGGCGTATGAATTGAAAAAAGGGGCCTCCGGCCCCTTTTTTGTTTAAATAAATAGCACTCCCGCTTTTTTAATGATCTCCCTGCTTTTATATTTACTCCCATGCTGGATCGTAAAACATTATTGAAAAACTTTACCGTCGGTTTTTTGCCGCTTCTGGTATTTATTATTGCCGATTCCTTTTTCGGGCTGACTGCCGGGCTGATCATCGCTATTGTTTTCGGGCTGAGCGAACTGGGCTATACCTGGTACAGGGAAAGGAGATTCGACCGCTTTATTCTCTTCGATACCGGATTGATCCTGTCCCTCGGCCTTATTTCTTTGATACTGCACAATGATATTTTTTTTAAGTTGAAACCGGGACTGGTTGAATTAATTCTGGTGGTGTTACTGGCTGTTACCGCATTTTCCAACAATCCCCTGCTGATCCGGATGACCGGCCGTTATATGAAAGGGGTTACTTTTTCGCCGGAGCAAATCGGGATGATGCAGCGGATGATGCGGCGCATGTTTTATCTTTTTTTCATACACACAATCCTGATTTTTTATTCTGCATTTTATTTAAGCAAAGAAGCCTGGGCATTTATCAGCGGCGGGTTGTTTTATATTATTACAGGTGGGCTGTTCCTGTTTGAATTTCTGCGGGCGCGCTGGCATGGCATTCGCCAGAAGAGGCAGTTTGGCGCAGAGGAATGGTTCGATGTGGTTGAACCGGACGGCAAAATTATCGGACGCGCCCCGCGCAGTCAGGTGCATGGTAACCCCCAACTGCTGCACCCGGTTGTTCACCTGCACATTGTGAACCATTCCGGGGAGATATTCCTGCAAAAACGATCTTTGAAAAAAGACGTTCAGCCGGGCAAATGGGATACGGCGGTGGGCGGCCATATTCAAAGCGGGGAGACTGTGGACCGGGCCCTGCGCCGCGAAATGGAAGAAGAACTGGGCATCTCCGGCGGAGAGGTCCGCCCGTTGTTCCGTTATGTTCACCGCAACAATCTGGAAAGTGAGCTGGTGCACGGATTTATTCTACAGGATGACGGCCCATTTTATCCGCACCCTCAGGAAATCAGCGAAGCCCGTTTCTGGAGTGTGGAAGAAATTCAGCATAGTATCGGTAAGGAGGTATTCACACCCAATTTTGAGAAGGAATTTGGTTTGCTCATGAAAATAGTTTTCAAAACTGAAACGAAGGGAAAGGGATAATGCTCAATATAAATGATCGGGGAATTCTGGATATCAGTCTGTCTTTAAGCCCGGACCTGCCGGTTTGGCCGGGAGACCCGCCGGTGGAAATCCGACAGACAGCTTCTATTAAAAACGGTGACATGTGCAATGCCAGCAGGGTTTCCACTTCATTCCACTGGGGCACCCACATGGATGCACCCAGGCATTTTTTTGATGAAGGCTGGTCTATTGATCAAATTCCGCCGCATATCCTGGTGGGGCCCGCTACAGTTATAGAAATTCCAAATCTGCGGGAAATTGACAGCAAAGCGCTTCGCCTTTTTGATTTATCCGGTGTGGAAAGGCTGCTCATCAAAACCGGCAACTCTGCATTCTGGAAGGAAAAACCTTTGATATTCCACCCTGAATTTGCCTCCCTGACCGGTGATGCCGCCGAATTACTGCTGAACACACCGTTGAAGCTGCTGGGAATTGATTATTTATCTATTGATCTCTTTGATTCAGAAGACCTGCCGGTGCACCACCGGCTGTATCAAAAAAATATTGTAGCGGTGGAAGGATTAGATTTAAACGGGGTAGAAGCCGGTGTTTACGATTTAATCTGTCTGCCTCTGAAAGTGGCGGAAGGCGATGGCGCACCGGCAAGGGTCCTTCTTATACCGAAAAATAAGTAAAATAACAACAGAGAAGCTAATCATTCTTTGGAGAAACCGGGCCGTTCTGAATCCCGGCTATTTCTGGTGAGAATCCCGATGCATCAGGATGTTTTCAGTTTAATAAAACCGGGTTTTAACTTTACCTGCCGTTCGAGGAATTCAACAACCACATTCCCGCTGGCGGTTATGCGCACAATCCGGCCTTCCCCCATCGTAGGGTGATCCACTTTATTTCCGACAAAACTGCGCCGGGCAAATTCTTCATCCGGAAGAACATGCAGCAGCAGTAATGTTGGCAGGTCCATCGTTTCTTTCTGATGATCCTCCTCCGCTTCAACGGCATTCAAGCGGCCTTCCCGCAAAACATGGCGGATGGATTCCCGAAAATCCTGGAACGGAACAGACCAGACGTTTTTATTTGGCCTTTTAAACCGGATCTTAAAATTTGTTTTTCCGGCATATTCCAGCTC
>JBAPTX010000116.1:0-2284 GCA_049282375.1 Calditrichia bacterium | reverse complement strand
AAATCACTGCCGGAATTCAGCAGCTACTTTCAACAGGCGCCGGAGTTGCGCTATTCCCTGCTGCAAAAATGGGTGGCGGCATGGCAAAAATGTCCCGATTCCAGCGCCGGAATTATTCCGGTATTAGGTCACTTACTGGAATCTTTATCCCTTTTTGACCGTGCGGGGGCAGCCGCCAAATTGCTGGCGGGGGTGGCGGATAGCTTAAAAGAAAAGCATTTGATGAAAGAATTTCTGTTGCAAACCCTGCAGGAATTTCCCCGGGATGCCGGCAGCCATTATTTTTTAGGCAACCTGTATTTGGAAAACAATCAGTATTCCAAAGCGGAGGCATGCTACCGGAAGGCGCTGGAATATGAACCGGGAGTGTGGGAAGTTTACTATAATCTGGCAGTGGTGCAGATAAAACAACAGCAATTTAAGGGTGCGCTGCAGGTGCTGGATACTGCCCTGGGCCGTTTCCCTCATAAGAAAACAGCAGTGGAAAAACTGATCGGCGGGCTGTTGATTAAAATCCGGGGAATGGATAAAATTCAGGCAGTGCGGCGCCGGTAAAAAATTTTTAATATTTTTTCTAAAGCTACATTTCCAAAGACCGATAGTTATAATCAGATTGTTTGATCTTTTCACAATGAAAGTCCGGAAGACAGCCGCCGCACTTTCTAATTCAACAGGGCTGTGAAACCGAGAAGGGATTCTCATTAACAAACAAGGAGGTTGTTATGGCATTCTTCAGTGGATCCCGTATTAACACCAACGTTGGCGCATTAAATGCGTTCAACGCACTCAACAGCATCAATTCCAAAATGGGTACCGTGCAAATGCGACTGGCATCCGGTAAACGGATTAACAGCGCCGCGGACGATCCGGCCGGCTATACGCTGGGTAAAAAGCTGGATGTCCGTGCCCGCAGCATGTCTCAGGCTCTGAACAACGTAGGCGAGCTGAAAAATATTCTTTCAGTTGCCGAAGGCGGTTTGCAGAGCATAAGCGACATCTATGCCGGTATTAAGGAAAAAGCCATTCAGGCCGGCAACGGTTCTTATGGTGATGATGAATTGAGTGCAATTGTTACGGAAGTTCAGGACATGCTGGGCGAAGTGGATGATATTATTTCTGAAACCAAGTTCAACAGCAATGCCCTGCTGAACAATCAATTCACCGGCAAAAGTTTCCAGGTCGGCGCCGACACCGGCGATACCCTTTCCGTCAGCATCAGTAAGGATATTGATTCCGCCGATTTCGGTTTGAACAGCCTGACCACTGCCAATGTGGGCAGCATGCTGAGCAGCCTGGACTCTGCGATTCAGACCGTAAGTCAGGAACTGCAGAACGTCGGTTCGTTGATGTCACGCCTGGATGTGAAAGAGCAGAATCTCTCCGTCTCGATCACCAATACCGAAGCAGCACGCAGCCGGATTATGGATGCGGATATTGCGAAGGAGCAGTTGGAAATTACCAAAATGCAAATTCTGCAGCAGACCGCAACGGCTCAATTGGCTCAGGCCAATTCCGCACCCCAGGGCGTTTTGAGCTTATTCCGGTAAGCTCAGCCACTGAAGGAGGCCGCCTTACAAAAGGCGGTCTCTTTTATTTTTTATTAACC
Source organism: Calditrichia bacterium (assembly GCA_049282375.1). Lineage (GTDB taxonomy): Bacteria > Calditrichota > Calditrichia > RBG-13-44-9 > RBG-13-44-9 > JBAPTX01. The sequence continues at coordinate 678 of JBAPTX010000116.1, read as the reverse complement.
GCTTTCTTTTTCAGATGTAATCCCAGCTAAAAAAATCAACCCGTTCATCTATTTGTAAACACCACAGAAATCCGGACAAAGTATCCTGCTCCCTGAAATACCTTCAGGAGCATTCCCTGCTATCAGTTGCAGGACTTTCTGCTCCATCCTTCCCCCCTGAATTTTTTTTATAACAATGTTTCTCCGCTCAGCTTCCGATTCACCTTCGGTCCCGGAATGCCCCGGCAATATGTCAGCGAAGTACTTACACGGTACTTCCGCAAAGGCTTACATAAAAATAGGCTGTATGCTGACAAAACTATTCGGAAAACAGGACGACAATCTAAATGTCCTGAGTTAAAACAGGCTGATTTTGCAACCGGGAAGACGTTGAATATCAATATACTTGTTCCATGGAAAAACCCACGACACCAGCAGTCTCCCTTTAGAAATTCATCGGTTCATCCGCAACAACCGGATATAATAAAGATTCCTTTTAAATCAAACAAATCAAGGAGGATAAATAATGACTGAAGTTACGGTGGAAGAAGCCTTCGAGAAGGATGCTTCGATGGATGGCAAATTTCTTACCTTTTCACTTCAAAAGGAAGAATATGCTATCCCCATTCACTTTGTGACGGAAATTATCGGAATACAAAAAATAACCCTTCTTCCCGATATGCCCGTCTTCATAAAAGG
>JBAPTX010000115.1:0-4906 GCA_049282375.1 Calditrichia bacterium | reverse complement strand
CCATTATAGTCACGGAAGTGCGGTTACGGCGCCCTGCCCGGCCGGCCTGCTGCCAGACGCTGGAAATCGTGCCGGGATATCCCGCCAGAATGGAAACATCCAGTTGCCCGATATCGATACCCAGCTCCAGCGCATTGGTGCTGACAACTGAAAGAATATCCCCGGTTTTCAGTCCGCGCTCGATGGACCGCCGCTCCAGCGGCAGATAGCCGCCGCGGTATCCGCTTACTTTTCCTGGCGGAATATTCAGTTTTTTCGCAGCGTCTTTTAAATATTTTGAGATAATCTCCACCCGGATGCGGCTGCGGGCGAATACAATAAACTGCACCCTCGCTTCCAGAAAATGCCGGGCCAGACGGCGCACTTCGCTGACCACGGAACGGCGGATGCCCAGTTGCGGATTCACCACCGGCGGATTGTAAAAGATAAAATGCTTTTCGCCGGAGGGAGCGCCGCTTTTATCAATCAGGTGAACCGGCTCTTCAATAATACGGCCGGCAAGTTCCTGCGGATTGGCGATGGTGGCGGAGCAGCAGATGAATTGGGGTGTGCTGTTATAGAAAGCGGCGATTCTTTTCAGGCGCCGGATCAGATTGCCCATATGGCTTCCCATTACGCCGCGGTAATGGTGGATTTCATCAATCACCACATACTTTAAATTTTCAAATAATTTTATCCAGATGGTGTGGTGCGGCAGAATTCCCTGATGCAGCATATCCGGATTGGTAATCACCACATGGCCGGTGCGGCGGATGGCCTTGCGGGCGGTCACCGGGGTGTCGCCGTCAAAGGTGTAAGTTCGGATATCCGCTTCCATAATGGTAATCAGATCGTGCAGTTCTTTAAACTGATCCTGCGAAAGCGCTTTGGTGGGAAACAGATAGATAGCGCGGGCTTCCGGCTCGCTTAAAACCGTGTTCAGCACCGGAAGGTTATAGGCCAGGGTTTTACCGCTGGCCGTGGGGGTAACCAGCACAATGTTTTTGCCCTCGCTGATCTGCTCAAAAGCTTCCGCCTGATGGGAATAGAGCCGGCTGATTTTTTTCTGCCGCAGGGCATCCTGCAGGCGGGGATTAATGCCGGCCGGGAAATCCGAGTACTGAGCTGGTTTTTCCGCTACTTCTTCCCAGTGTGTTATATTCCGGGAAATTTGCGGGTCACTGCGCAGAAAATCGATGAGTTGTTCAAGTGTCATTCTGTATCCGGTTCTGTTATGGCAGCCAGCGCCGGCTCAATTTCATTTTCATTAAAAACGGAAATACCGGCCTGCCGGAGCAGTGCCGCTGTAACTCCCTCTCCGGCAATTAAGCGGCCGCTGAACGTGCCGTCATAAATCTGCTGGTTTCCGCAGGACGGGCTGTTTGCCTTTAGCACGGCAACTTTAATTCTGTGCTCCTCTGCAACTTCACATGTCCGCTGCGCGCCTTTTATGAAATTACGGGTCACATTTTCTCCGGCAGCATTTATTATTTCCGCCCCGCTCTGCAAAACACCGCTGCCGTTTCCTGTTTGTATTTCTGCCGGCTGGCGGGGAACAGAAAGGCCGCCGGCCACTTCCGGGCAAACCGGGACCAGCTCCGCTTCAGCGGAAAGGCGGTTGAGGAAATCACTGTTTTGCAGACAACCACCGCCGTCATAGCGGACTTTTTCACCCAATAAGCAGGCACTGATCAGTATCTTTTTCACTGGCCGAAAATACAGGGGGTTAATTCCGGAATGCAAATGAATTTCAAATTGCAGGTCGTTCAGCGGGACAGCCGCTGCCATAATGCTTTCAAAAGAATTTCCCCGTCCAGTAAAATGGACTGGTTCTTCAAATAAAATAGATGATACTTTTCCGCATCCGCAGAAGCATCAATCTTTTCCCGGTTTAACTGCACCAGCCCGGTTATTCCGGGTTTGTACCAGTACTGGGATGAAGAACTGCCGGAATCATATTCCCGGAGCGGTGCGCCCACCAGGGACAAAGACCCTTTTAAAACATGCCAGAGCAGAAACCAGAGATCGCCGGTATTACGCTTTGGCGGTGAGCTGAATCGGCGAATCGCAAATGGCCGGTTCTTTTCACCCAAATATTTTTCTTTATGAATTTTGCTGCCTGAAAATAGCAGGTGCAGCAGAAAAACAGGGAACAGCACAACCAGCAGAATGAAAGAAATAATTATTTCTGTTACCCGTTTCAAATAGCGGTTGAAACGGTTTCCGATGGAATATTCGATATCCAGCAGCGGATAATCATCCAGTTTTTCGATCTGCGACTTGCCGATGATGACTTCCAGATTGGAGGGCACCATTTTATATTCCACCGCCGGGGCCGTTGCCAGCGACATGGTTTTCAGGATCTGCTCGTAACTGACCGACTGAGCGGAAAAAACAACCTGGCGGATGCGGTGAATTCTAATAATATCCTTCAGCCGTTCGATGGAACCCAGATAGCGTTTGTCGCCGTTCCCGTGCTCCGCCGCCGGATTATCCACCGAAACCCAGCCCACCAGCTCATAGTCAATTTGCCGCCGGGCCTGCAGTTTGTTGAAAATTACCTGCACATCGGCGCCATTGCCGATAAGAACAGTCGGTTTGCTGAACAGATCTTTCCCCAGGGCCATTTTATCTCCCCTATAGTACCGGCGCAGCACCGCCCGCCACAGCAGCATCAATATAGGGCTGCCGATAAACGTAAGCAGCACCACCATGCGGGAAAAAGCAAACTGCTTGAAGAAAAAAGTAATGGAGGCCAGCAGAATAAAGGTAATAAAATTTGCTTTTATGATGCTCTGAATAGAAAAGCGGTGGTTCGGGTAAATATTCAGATAAAAGGATATGGCCACAAAAAGAATGGTTCCGATAATGTTAATAATATAATACTGGCTGAAAAAATCCTGCCAGTAAAAACCCCGCTTCAGTTCCATCCGCAGAATGAAAGCAAGAATGATCATGATATTGAGAATGAAAGTATCGAGCAGCAGCGGGAAATGGTTTCTTAAAAAATTGCGGCCGTAAATAACCGCGCCCCTTACCAGAATGCCAAGCGTAACCAGCCAGCGGAACAGGAAAATTGAGCTGGGGGCGTAATATTTTTTAAAAAACTGGTAAAGCGAGCGGTTAAAAGTGATCACATAATCCAGATTATCCTTACGGGTGCTCTCCCCCTTGTAGTGAATAATCTGTGTTGTGGGCACATAAAAAATCTTGTATCCGGCCAGATTCATGCGGTGGCAGAGATCAATATCTTCGCAATACATAAAAAAGCGTTCATCAAACAGACCGACTTCTTCCAGCACTTCCCGGCGCAGCATCATAAAAGAGCCGGACACAGCCGGCACCTGATAAATTTCATCCGGATCGAGATAAGTCATATTGTACTGGCCGAAAATCCGGTTTTTCGGAAACAATTTGCTGAGGCCGGTCACTTTCCAAAAGGCAATGGAGGGTGTGGGAATGCTGTGGCGGCAGTCTACCGAAAAAGTGCCGTCCGGATTAATGATTTTACAGGTCGCGGCCGCCGCCTGCGGATTTTCTTCAAAAAAATCCAGCAGTTTTGTAAAGGTATCTTCCTGTACGACCGTATCCGGGTTGATGATCACCACAAAGCGCCCCTGCACCTTTTCCAGTGCCTGGTTATTGGCTTTCCCGAACCCGACATTTTTCTGATTTTCGATCATTTTTACCGCTGGGAAATGCTGGCGGATCACTTCCACACTGCCGTCAATGCTGGCATTGTCCACAACAAATATTTCGTTGGGAATATCCCTCAGCCCTCTTTTAAAGGAGGTCAGGGCCTGCTGCAGATAATCTTTCACATTGTAATTAACCACCACAATGGAAATCAGCGGTCGCCCGGATTCTTTTCTGTTTAGTGTAGAATTCAATCGGTTTACCCTGAGTAGGTTCCGTTTTTCGGCAGGCTCTCTTTCGCCGAAGCTGAATACTTCAGCGGGCGCCGCAGGCTAATCCACAGGCTTCTAAGAATCACCCGGGCATCCATTCGCAAAGATAAATTTTCAATATAAAAAATATCGTATTTTATCCTTTCCTGCAGGATTTTCTGGGAGGTTTCATAATGGTATTTCACCTGTGCCAGACCGGTGATTCCCGGGCGCACTGAAATGCGGTGCTGGAAAAATTTCAGAACATATTTGTATTTTTCATACCATTCCACCGGTTCCGGGCGCGGCCCCACAATGCTCATATCCCCCAGCAGCACATTTGCCAGTTCCGGCAGTTTGAACAAACGGAAAGAATGATAGATCTTTAATATTCCTGCTGGTTTTTTTTCGGGAGAACCGATACCCAGATAAACCGGGTTCTTTTCGTAATCATAATTTTCAGGAGTGATCCGCAGCGCATACATATTAAATGGAATGCCGTTTTTACCCAGAATCGGCACCGTTATAATGGGATTTTTACGGAATCTTATTCCCAGATAAACGGCCGAAAATATCATGAAAGGTGAAGTCAGGATCAGGATGAATACTGCAAAAACGATATCAAAAAGCCTTTTCATCATCCATTGCCATATTACCATCCGGGAGGGAAATATTTCAAGATAGGAATGGCTGGCCAGGCCCGGTTGACTGCCGGCAAATATCTCATGGGAGCTGGGGGGTATTTTTATTTTAACATTCTGCGCTTCGCATAAACTCACCACCTTAATAAAACCTTCACTGTCCGACTCCGGCAGCGCAATCAGCACTTCCTGTATTTTGTGCTGATGAATTAATCCGGGTAAAGCGGCGTACTGCCCCATAACAGGATAACCGTGAAATTTCCTTAACCGCCGGTCATTGCTGACAAATCCGGCAATATCGAAAATCAGGTGCGGGTTCTCTTCAATATCTTTCAGGATCCGCTGGCTGAGTTCGTTGCAGCCGATAATCAAAGTTTTGCGGGGGGCATATTCAAAAAG
>JBAPTX010000114.1:0-2961 GCA_049282375.1 Calditrichia bacterium | reverse complement strand
AAATAAGGCTAAATTTATCTTTTTTTCTTCTGTCGGTATTTTTGGGGCAATTCCCGAAGAACTTCCGGCCGGGCAGACTACACCGATGATGGGGGATTCAATTTATCACCAAACTAAAATTGAAGCAGAAAAACTGATCGGACAGCTAACGGTAAACGGCCTTAAAAGTGTAATCATCAGACCCTCCATCACATACGGCTCAGGTGATTACGGTTTTCCGTTCACTTTAGTAAAATTGATTGATAAAAATTTATTTTTTATGCCTGACAGGCAGGTCACAATTCATTTAACAAATGTTTCTATTATTGCGCAATGTATAATACAATTGCTAAAGGGTGAAGTGACTCCGGGAAAGAAGTTTATTTTAGCGGACCAGCAACCGGTTCAATTAGCAAGGCTGGCAGAATTTATTAAACATGAATTGCGCGGAAAAAAAAGTGGAACTATTATGAAGTTGCCGGGAAAACTATTCGATGCTGCCATTTGGTTGTCCGATTTGTTTAACAATGAGGCTTGGCGAATTCGTTTTCAGTTAATATCCCGAAGCTGGTATTATGATATAAATTCAATTTATCAGGAACTGAATCTACCACAAAGCGAAACGATACCTGCTTTCAGATCAGTGATTAACTGGTACAGGGAAATAAAATAATGGCAATTCCGATTATAAACATGTGGAAGGATTATTTTACTGTATCGCGAGATGAAGGATTAGGTTCATCTTACGAAAGAATTATCCTGAATATTATTTTATTAAAACTATGTGAGCGTCTCGGAATCAGAACTGTGCTGGAGTGCCCGTCATTTGGTTTTACCGGAATTTCCGGAATTAATAGTCTGGGACTGGCAAAAAAAGGTCGTAGTGTTACAATTGTAGATCACAACCCTGAACGTATAGAGTTGATAAAAAAAATTTGGCATGAGGCAGATGAAAGTGCTGAATTTATCTATTCAGACGATTATGTGGAACTGCCTTTCAATGATAAGCAATTTGATTTAAGCTGGAATTTTGCCGCACTTTGGTATGTAAAGGATTTGAATACATTTTTAAGTGAATTGTCCCGGATATCCGGGAAAGCAGTATTTTTAGGTGTACCGAACCCCAGTGGTTTGGGTTTTAATTTATTAAAATTTTTTGGAAAAAAGCATTTGCAAAATGGAATACACCAAGAGTACATGCAACCTTCCAATTTCATTCCTATAATGGAGTACTTGGGATGGAAACTGACCGAACAAGACTATTTTGATATCCCTCCCTGGCCGGACATTGCAATGCCTAAGGAAAAATTGTTGGCTAAAGTAGGGCTCAGCGGTTTTTTAAATAAGCAAAATGAAGAAAAAAGTCCATTAAACATCATGGATTATTACAAAGGCGAAAAACCAGAGTTTGAACAGGATATGCTGAAATATTCCTGGCTGGAGAACAGAGCTTCCGGCCCGGTAAAATGGTTGTGGGCGCATCACCGGTATTTCATTTTCGAACGGGTGAATTGAATGATTTCTGTTGTTATACCCTCCTATAATTCTGAAAACACTATTAAGGAATGTCTGGAATCTATTTATAGACAGGATTATTCAGGTGAAGTGGAAATTATATTGGCAGACAGTTCACGGGATAGTACACCTGAACTGGTAATCCAACAATTTCCAGAGGTAAAATTGCTGCATTTTCAACAAAAAACAGATCCGGGAAGCGCCCGAAATTCAGGAGTAAAAAAAAGCAGGGGAGAAGTAATTCTCTTTATAGATTCGGATTGTATCGCAGAAAAATCCTGGATTGATGATATTATTCAGCGGCACAGACGTTTTCCGGAAATCGCAGCAGTGGGGGGGGCCACAGTTAACGGAAACAAATCGGGAGACGAAGTAGGACTTGCCGGTTATCTTGCGGAATTCCGCGAATTCATCCCTGAACAGAAACCAAAATTTGTTGATCATGTCCCTACTTTGAACATTTCGTATAAACGCCGGATTTTCGAACAGTATGGGTTTTTTGATTCGCGGTATTATCCGCAGGAAGATCTGGTTTTTAACTACCGGTTAATTCAGGCAGGAGAAAAGATCCTGTTTGATCCGGGTATTCGGGTTCTGCATCGGCATCGCAGTGATTTTCTAGGTTATTTAAAACACCAGAAACAGATCGGCAAAATTACTGCCCGTGTCTTACAGGTTCTGCCATTGCAGGGGAGCCTTATCGCTAAAAATAAATCTATGTTTTTAGCCGGGGCACCGCTGATGCCGGCTGTAAAATTTTTTAAAACTCTAAAGGTCTTCCTACAACATAACCCAACGTTGATTATTAAACATCCCATTGCCATCTTATACTTTAAAATCGGACTGTTATATTGGTTGATTGGATTTGGAGAAAGTGTTTTTAACGGAAAGCGGGAGGGTAACTGATGAATCCCGGTGTTATAATTCCCACTTTAAATGAAGCCGATAATATTGGTACTCTGATTGGAAGAATTAAGGAGTTCTATCGAGGAATAAATATTGTTGTGGTTGATGACAATTCTGTTGATGGCACTCCAGGAATTATAAAAGAGTTGATGGAAAAGTATGATGGGATTCATCTGGTAAACCGTGAAAAGCGTAAAGGGATCGGCGCTGCAATTGTGAATGGGTTTGAATACTGTCTGAAATGTCATTTTGATCCGATTATCACTATGGATGGCGATCTCTCTCATGACCCGGTTTATATCAAAGATTTTTTTAAATATATCGGCGATTTTGATTTAGTACTGGGAAGCCGTTATATCAGTGGTGTCAGGGTGGAAGGTTGGCGATTCCGTAAACTGCTGATCAGCAAATTAGCCAACATGTTCGTTGCCTATTTATTAATTAAACCAATTTGGGATTTTACCTCAGGTTACCGCTGTTATTCCGCGAATTTTCTGAATAAACTGGATTTATCATCAATTCCCACAGAAGGATATCTATTCCAAATACATATGGTTTACC
>JBAPTX010000113.1:0-1947 GCA_049282375.1 Calditrichia bacterium | reverse complement strand
GGTAAACAGCTTTCATTGGTCGTTCCTCATTTTTTGTAGCGGATTTTCTTCAGAAACTGCGGATTGCGGAAGCAGGTAATCAGTTCTTTCGTTTTCGGATTCAGCACCAGAGTGGTTCCGTTCAGCTCTTCCGCCAGCCGCCCCAGCTTCTGCAGACTGCGTTTACCAAGAAAAACATATAAAGAATCCCTCGCATAAATCTTCCGCCCGTACACCAGCGCCAGACTGATGATCTTTTCATCGATTCTGCGCTGCTGCATGCGTTTGGCGGCGTGACGTGTGATTGCGATATCGGTCATGATCTGCTCCTTCTTTTTAATTTTCGGGAGCAGTTTAATCATTCCCGGCAGGATTTTGAGATTTGACAGGCTTGAAACAAGCTTGCCGGCTTAACTCGACAAGCTTGTCAGGGAGGGAAAACTAAGGGGTATATTTTCGGCTGATTTTATCCGGAGAAATTTTGATGGAGAAACAGTGGTTTCGATAGGTTGTTGTCGTATGAATCTGAACCCAATCCAGAACAAAGACATTATTGATTTGCTTTTTAAATTTTCCATTTATTTTGGTGCGAAATCGCTGTAAGGCTTCATTATGGAAGGAAGATTCATTTACTCCTTCCACGGCATATTCTCGCTGATAGACTCTCATGATTTCGGGAGCAGCTTTTTCTGCATTATCTTTGGTATTCACATATTCTGTATTACGGCACAGATAGTCATAAAAGACCATCTGCGTGGGCGGAAGTTTAATTTCCCATGTTTTATCGCGCTTGTGAACCATAATCAACTGGTTGGGCAAATCAATCTCCAGAGTCGGTTCAAACTGAGCACGGTCTATCTCCTCCTGCGTCAATGCCACCATCTGCGAAAAAGTCTCCGCAGAACGGATCGCACCTTCAGCCAGGACATGGCTCAGCCGCACAAACGGGATTTCGGCCATTTCCAGCCGGATGTCCTTTACCAGCACCGTAAATGGATTTTTATTCCTGTCTATTAATTGCAGTTCCTTTGTGTTTGCAGGCGGATAGAAAAAATCGCGGTTTGATTCAATTTTTTCCGGCTGCACCAGAATGTGATACAATTTGTCCTGCGGCCTGGCCAGTAGCTGCATGGCAAAATAGAGATAGGCGCTCATGGTTTTGCGACCGCCGGCCAGGGTGGCCAGAATGCAGCAGCCCTTGCGGCCGGTCAGTTCCCGCACGATTTTAAGGAAAAAATCAGCCGCTGAAATATTATCCTGCTCAGTGCGGATGTCCTGCAGTTGATGCCGGTCGGCGCCGCAGATCAGATGATATTTTATCCGGATTTCAGTGGCGGATATCCCATAATCGCTGCAGAAGCTGTAAAATGGCCCCAGCCCGTTTTGAAACAACCGTTCTTCCGCTTTCTGTTTGCCAACGGTGGTGGTGATCAGGTGCACTTCATTAATCGGCTTCTTTTGCTGAACCCATAAATGATACAATGATTCGGTTATGATCTGGGGGGTAGTGCCCAATGCGGCCAGCAGCACATTGGAACAGCGGCCGGACATTGCTTCCTCTTCAATGGAATTATGTTTGTTTACCATTATAATTGCTCCGATCTTTTGTAACCGGATCTTACCATACATCCTTCTAAATTAAGGCAGAACTCACTTTTTTCTTTTCTCTAACCAGAGAAAGAAATTATAGGCGATGAAAAAGAAAATCACGCCAGCTATTGTGGGAAGCACTTTCATTTAAATGTCCTTCTTAAGCAGGTTTCTGTTGTATAGATCTGTCTGCTCTGATATCATTATGGCCATGGCCGGAATTACTCCGATTGATCCTGCCCCTGCGGAAACAGGTATTTCCGGGGGTCCAGGCTTTTTTCCAGATAGCGCCCGCTCTCCCGGTCGAACTGCAGATAAACCGGGTGCCGGCTGGTCATCTGCAGAACGGTATTATAAACCAGGGTAATGATATACGGC
>JBAPTX010000112.1:0-1524 GCA_049282375.1 Calditrichia bacterium | reverse complement strand
GCCACCGGCAGTGCAGCAGCAACATCCGCCAGTCCGCCGGTTTTGGCAAAAGGAAAAACTTCTGAAGATACATAACAAATATTTAATTTCTTCATTGGCTACCTCATCATCCTAAATTTATCTTTTTCAAATATTGCGCGGCATCCTCCGGACTGGTCGGATTTATAAAAAATCCAGATCCCCACTCAAATCCGGCAACTCTTGTTAATTTAGGCATAAACTCAATATGCCAGTGGTAATATTCCATAGACTTTTCCTGCATTGGAGAAGTGTGTATTACAAAATTATAAGGGGGGTAATTCAACGCGGTATTTATCCGGCCCAAAACATCTTTCAAGGTTATAGAAAGGTGCTGCAATTCAGTATCATTCAAATCTTCATAATGTGAATGATGCTGCTTGGGCAGTATCCAGGTTTCAAAAGGAAAGCGCGGTGCATAAGGTTCCACAGCAATAAAATGCTCTTCTTCAAACACAACCCGGATGTCGTCTTTTAATTCCTGCCGGATAATATCACAGAAAATACAGCGCTCCTTAAATTTAAAATAGGATTCCGCCCCGTGCAGTTCTTCCAAAACAGCTTTGGGAATAATGGGTGTCGCAATCAGTTGGGAATGAGTATGCTCCAGGGAAGCTCCGGCGCTCATACCATGGTTTTTGAATACCAGACAATACTTCAGGCGCACATCTTTTTTCAAGTCAAATATACGGCTCCGAAAGACCTGCAGCACCTCCGTTATGGCAGCGGCATCCATATCAGCCAAGTCCTTAAAATGCTCCGGCGTTTCAATAATCACCTCGTGGGCGCCCACTCCGTTCATTTTATCATACATGCCGTCGCCCTGCCGGTTTAACTGGCCCTCAATACGAAGGGCAGGATATTTATTGGAAACCACCCGCAAAGTCCAACCCGGTCTATTAGGCTGGGATTTATCAGGGCGAAGGGCAAAAATCTCTGGGGGTGTTTTATCTTCGTTACCGTAACAGAAGGGACAAAACCCGCCTGTTTTTTGATTAGTAACATCAACAAAATCCGAAGGACGATGGCCGCGTTCGGTGGATATGATCACCCACCTGCCAATTATCGGATCTTTTCGTAACTCTGGCATATTCAGTAAAAAAGTCAGTTTATTTAAGAATTAATAAACATTTACAAATATAACAATATTGGAAAGTTTAAACAAGGGGAAAAGCAATGCCCTCAAAGGCCGAAGACCTTATATAGGCTCCGCAAGCAGGTACTGCAAAGAACTGAACCAGTCACTTTCCCATTCCCGGCGCTCCAGATCCACAATCAGACCCGGCACAAGTTTACCGTTTTCCCAGAGCACATGTCCCGAATTCCGGCTCGTGGGCTCGAGGTTCGGCAGTGAAGCCTTTTCAAGAGCTGCTGCGCTGCCATTTACCGGACGATAAAAATCAACGGCCACTTTCCAGATATAATCACCCCGTTTATTGACCGGATCCCCGTAGCGAACAAACAGGGTAATGCCATGAGAAACTTCTTCAGTGCTTTCGGTTACCA
>JBAPTX010000111.1:0-6555 GCA_049282375.1 Calditrichia bacterium | reverse complement strand
CCAGGCTCTGCGCCGGCGCAAAAATGACCGGGATCTGCCCGGCTTCCCAGGCGAACCCCGGCGGGATATTCTGGCATTCTTAATTGAATTCGCGCCTGTGCCCGACTGGCAGAAGGATATTCTCAGCATTATCCGCAAAGAGGCCTACTACTTTGCCCCCCAGGGAATGACCAAAATTATGAATGAAGGCTGGGCAACTTACTGGCATTCAAAAATTATGACAACCCGGGCGCTGGGGGCCAACGAGATTGTCGATTATGCAGAGCACCATTCGGGCACGGTTGCCAATCACCCCGGCCGGCTGAATCCCTACCGCATTGGTGTGCTTCTTTTCAAAGATATTGAAGACCGCTGGAATAAAGGCAGGTTTGGCAAAGACTATGAAGAATGCGACAGTGTGCAGAAAAAAAGAACCTGGGATTTAAAGCTGGGTAAAGGGCGGGAAAAAATATTCGAGGTCCGGACTCTTTATAGCGATCTAACCTTTATTGATGCGTTTCTGACAGAAGATTTTTGCAGGGAACATAAGCTCTTCTCGTTTGCATATAACAAAAGAAAAGAACGGTATGAAATAGAGTCAAGGAATTTTAAACAAGTGAAACAACGGTTGCTTCAAAATTTGACCCATCTGGGCCAGCCATTTATCACAGTGCAGGACGCCAATTTTCATAACCGCGGCGAGCTGCTGCTTACCCATGCCTACGACGGTGTGGAACTGGATCAGCAATACTGCACCGATACGCTTAAGAACCTGCAGTCGATATGGAAGAGGCCTGTGTACATCGAAACAACCCTGAAAGATGAGCCCATCCGCTTGAGTTTTGACGGCGAACAGTTTAAACAGCGTCAACTCTCCGCAAGTATTTCTTAAAAGGAGTTATCAACATGTCTCATGGAAAATCAATCATCTCGAAAATAAAAGATGAAAAGAACAAAGGGGTGCCATCCGGTCCCGGCGGGAAATATCACTTTCTGCAGCTGGAAATCCAACCCTGCCACTTTCAGCTTAAATATAAGGATGTGGGTAAATACGGAATTGTGCTGGATTATATTACCATCAGCCGCGGCACTCCCATTATGGATGTGGATTTGATGAACCGGAAAATGTCCCGGCAATCGGAACAGGTGCAAAAAATTGTCACTTACCTGCTGGAAGATTTTAAACTGATCGAACTGGATAAAATGAACAAGCGTGCCCAGCTTCGCAGCTATCCTCCGCACCAGAAGGACGATTCAAAGTATTATTATGAAATTGTTCTGGATGAAGGAATACAGGCCCATTTCCAGAGATATTTATATTCAGGGGAAAAACGGCGCTACGAGAAGACCGATTCGCAGCTCACCATTGAAACTTTTGAACGGCTGGTGGATGATCTGGTGGTAATCCTCTGTAACGGTGAGTAAATAATATTCTCTTAAAAATAAATAATGCAGAGATTCCCCCCCTTCTAAGGGAGAGAGATGAGTACTCCAGACTTTATGGGAATTGACAACCTATTTTTCATTTAATTTTTCAATCACCTGCTGGGCGGCATGCCAGGACAGGGTGGCGCATTTAACCCGCACCGGGTACTTCTTCACTCCTTTCAGGGCGAAAATATCCCCGTACTCTTCCAGAATTTCGCTGTCCTGTTCCCCCCGCATGACTCCCAGCACTTCAGCAATAATCTGCTTCACCTTTTCCAGTGATTTGCCTTTAATGGCTTCGGTCATCATGGAAGCGGAGGCTACACTAATGGCGCAGCCGCTGCCGCTGAACTTGGCATCTTCGATGATGCCCTCATCATTCACTTCAATGGTCAGTTTAATGTGATCCCCGCATACGGGATTATCCAGTTCCACAGAGGTGCAGTAAGGTTTGCCTTCTCCGAAATTGCGGGGCGATTTATAGTGGTCCAGTATAATTTCCTGATACAGATCATTAAAATCCATCGCCAAAAAACTCCCTCGCTTTATGTAACTGTTCTATGAAGAAATCAACTTCTTCGAAGGTATTGTAAAAATAAAAGCTGGCACGGCTGGTGGCCGGAATGTTCAGCTTGCGCATTACCGGCTGGGCGCAATGATGTCCGGCGCGCACCGCAATTCCTTCTTTATCCAGAAACTGCGCCATATCGTGGGGATGAATTCTGCCCAGCAGAAAAGAAATAACCCCGCCGCGCTCGGGCGCATCCCCAAAAATTCGCATGCCTTCGAGCGACCGCATTTTAGATAACGCATAGGTGGTGATTTTCTGTTCATAGCGGGTAATCCGCTCCATGCCGATTTCCCGCAGATAATCGATGGCGGATGCCAGGGCAATGGCCCCGGCAATATTGGGCGTACCTGCTTCAAACTTATGGGGCAGCTCATTCCAGATGGCGCGGTCCAGCCATACCGAGCGGATCATTTCGCCGCCGCCCTGATAGGGATCCATCTCTTCCAGCAGCTCTTCCCGCCCGTAAAGCACGCCCATTCCGGTAGGCCCGCACATTTTATGGCTGGAAAACGCCAGAAAGTCGCAACCCAGCTCCTGAACATCAATGGGCAGGTGCGGCACGCTCTGAGCGGCATCCAGCAGCACCGGAATTTTTAAATGATGCGCTTTGCGTATTAAGCGGCGCACCGGGTTTATGGTGCCGAATACATTGGACATGTGCGTAATGGCGATCAGCCGGATCCGCTCGGTGATGTATTCATCCAGATCGCCCAGCAGCAGGGTCCCTTTTTCCCCGGCAAAAGGAATAAATCGCAGGTTTGCACCCTTTCGTTGCGCCAGAAGCTGCCAGGGCACCAGGTTGCTGTGGTGCTCCATTTCACTCAGCAGAATTTCATCCCCTTCCGAGATATTTTTATTTCCCCAGGCGGAGGCCACCAGATTTATGGATTCGGTAGTCCCGCGGGTATAGACAATTTCCCGCACACTGGCCGCATTAATCAGCCGCGCCACGGTTTTGCGGCTCAGCTCATAGGCATTGGTGGCGCGTTCGCCCAGTTTGTGAATGGCCCGGTGCACATTGGCATTCTGATGCCGGTAATAATGCACCAGCGTATCAATTACCTGCTGCGGTTTCTGGGTTGTGGCGGCATTATCGAAATAGATCAGCGGACGGTGCTGCCCGTTCTCACCCGGGAAGACCTCCTGCAGAATGGGGAAATCCCGGCGGATTTTCTGAACATCCAATACTTTATTTTGCTTTATCTGGGTTGTTTCCATTTTATTCATCATTTCCTTTTGTCACTTGCGCTTTCAGCAGTCAGCGGTTAGCGATTATTAAGGGGCTGAAGCCCCTGTGAGCTTGGATCGCCTGCTGTATTCCCGCGAAGAAACCCGCGGGAGAAATGTAATCTAAACTCACTCCCCGCCATACATCATCCCTTATTCCCTATTCCCTATTTCCTATTCCATACACCGATCATGCTTCTTTGCCTTTCATTCTTCTTCAATCTCAATCAAAATGTCCCCGTTTTCCACTTTTACGGGATAGGATTTTACCGGCACTACCGCCGGCATGGACAGGTTTTTCCCGGTGCGGATATCGAAAGCGGCGCCGTGTAAAGGACATTCCACTTCCCCGTCAAACACTTCGCCGATGGAAAGCGAAGCACGGGCATGGGAGCAGGTATCGTCAATGGCATAAAAGCCGTCTTCCAGCTTGAATACCGCCACCGGGTTATCATGAATCATATAAACTTTAACCTCTTCTTTAAAATTGTCTTCGTTATCCAGTTTAATCCATTTGGACATTTTGCTCAACTCCTGTTCAGTTTGCAGTCGATTCCTGTAAATCCTTTAAAGTGATGTTTTCGAAAAAAGTTTTCAGCCGGTCCTGAATTTCCGCCATTGGGCTGCGGATCATGCAGCCGGCATGCTGGCGGCAGTCCGGTCCGCCGTTACCGGGACGGCAGTTAACCAGTTGAATGGGGCCTTCCAGCACTTCCACCATCTGCTGCACGGTAACAGCATCCAGCGGGACAGCCAGACGATAACCGCCTTTCACACCCTGCACCGATTCCAGAAAGCCGGCGCGGGCCAGCCGCTGCAGAATTTTCCCTATCAATTCCGGGGGAATATCATATTGTTCAGACAGCTCGCGGGCACTGGACAACTGCCGGCCGGTTTTGGCTTTCATGTGCAGCAGGGCGATCAACCCGTATTCCACTTTTTTACTCATCCGCAGCATATTGATACCCGACTTTTTTAGTCGTATTTCTCAAATTTATCGGAAAAGGGCGGCTATTCCCAACGCTTTTTAAAATGGATGCGCGACCGGGGAATCCGGAAAACCGGCTTCAGCCGGGACGGGATTAATGCACCCATTTTTTATGAACAACCCGGCCAATTGTGAAAACACTTCCTGAATAACTATATTTGTCCGGGTTACAATTTGAAAAAGCTGCATCAGCAGCACTGAATGCTGTTCAGATCATTTTAGGTCTCAGAAAGGAGAATCGCATGCCAACATATATTGCACTGCTCAGGGGAATCAATATCGGCGGACATAACAAACTGCCCATGGCGGATTTGAAGAAGCTGTTGAGGGAGTTCGGGCTGAAGCGTATCCGGACTTACATCCAGAGCGGCAATGTGGTTTTCGATAGCGAAGAGACGGATAAGCCGGGGCTCGCTGAGAAAATCCGGGTAGCGGTCAACCAAAAACATCATTTTGCCCCGCAGGTGATGCTGCTGAGCCGGGAAGAACTCAGCCGGGCGATTAGCGCCAACCCCTACCCTGAAGCGGAGGAAGCACCCAAATCGGTGCATCTCTACTTTCTGAGCGCAAAACCGGAGAATCCCGATCTTGAAAAACTGGAAAAGCTGAAAAGAAGCAGCGAGCATTTTGCGCTGCAGGGCAGAGTATTCTATCTGCAGGCGCCGGAGGGAATCGGCCGCTCCAAACTGGCTGCGGCAGTGGAAAAAGCGCTGGGCGTTCCGGTAACCGCCCGCAACTGGCGCACCGTTCGCAAACTGGAGGAGATGGTGGCTTAACAGTTTAGTCACATAGAAAAGAGAAGCTGATCTGAAAATAAAATTAAAATATTAGTTGCATTTTAAACATAACAAAATAATCTTCCCACAAGCATTTTAATACAATACTTAATAAAAAAAGCAAACGACTTAAACAGCGTCCATTATATTTACTGCAAGTCTATTGAATAGGAAAATTGGGTTTAATCTATACAACTAAGAAAGAAAAGAACAATATACCATAACGTGACCTCCCCTATTTAAAAAGGTGAGTACAAAAAAAGTATAATTTTTTATCCACTTTTTTTTTGTAACGCCACACACTTTGCCCAAATGCTATACGTAAATAGCCAAATATTCTATTTAATTTAAAATTTTACCAGTACTTCAGGAGAAAACCATCTATGGATACAGAAAAATTAGACCTCAAATCACCCGACCTGGTGAACGAAAACTTTGAAAAGTTAGCAGTCCTCTTCCCTAACTGCGTTACAGAAGGTGCAGAAGGCAAAGCCATAGACTTTGACCTGCTGAAGCAAGAGCTGAGCCATGCGGTGGTGGAAGGCAACAAAGAACGCTACCGCTTAGAGTGGCCAGGGAAACGAGAAGCCATAGTAACAGCCAACCTACCTACTACCAAAACTCTACGCCCTGTGCGGGAAGACTCTGTAGATTTTGACAACACCGAAAACCTCTACATAGAAGGCGACAACTTAGAAGTGCTTAAGCTACTGCAAGAAAGCTATTTAGGTAAGGTGAAGATGATTTACATAGACCCGCCTTACAATACAGGGAAAGACTTTGTGTACAAAGACAACTTTAGCAAAGATGCCCAGGAAGAACTCATAGAAAGCGGACAAAAAGACGAGTACAACCAACGCTTGGTAGCCAACCCAGAAACAGCAGGACGTTACCATTCCGATTGGTTAAGTATGATGTATCCAAGGTTGAAATTGGCGAGAAATTTACTCGACAAGGATGGAGCTATTTATATTTCTATTGATGATAATGAAGTAGATAGTTTAGAGAAAATCTGTAAAGACATTTTTGGTGAAATTAACTTTGTTTCGAAGCTTGTATGGAAGAAACGAGTATCACCAGCAAATGACTCTCAGTGGTTCAGTTCAGATCATGAATACCTTGTAGTTTTTGCCAAAGACAAAGAAACTTGGTATCCAAACAGATTAGAGCGTTCAGAAAAACAAAACTCTTACTATAAGAACCCTGATAATGACCCTAATGGACCGTGGAACTCCGCAGCATATACATGTAACAAGAACAAAGATGAACGACCAAACCTATATTATCCATTAATAAACCCAATTACAGGTGAAGAAGTATGGCCTCGTGAAACTGCTGTTTGGGCTTATTCTAAAGAGACCCATGCCCAACATGTAAAAGAAGGAAGACTCTATTGGGGTGCAGATGGAAAAAGTAAATCACCACGTAAGAAGCAATATCTCACAGAAGCAAAAAAGGTTGTACAAAGGTCAGTTTTGGATTATACAGAAGTGGGAAGCACACAATCAGCTACACTTGACTTTCTTCAATTATTTGACCACAACTACTTCACATACACAAAACCAGTAGACTTAATAAAGCGAATA
>JBAPTX010000110.1:0-1670 GCA_049282375.1 Calditrichia bacterium | reverse complement strand
ATTGAAAGGATAGACCACGCTAAAACAAGCAGAATAACGGCAGCAGCGGTACCGGTGGAAATTTCAGATTTTAAATGGTTCATAGAAATAAACCTTATGTTTTTCCTGATAAACTGAAAATCTCTTTTATCGCGGACTTTCCAGGGATAAACCGATTTCGATCCGCCGGGGATTATAGAATCGGCTGGGATCAATCAGGGAAGACCGCTGGGTTTCGGGAAACTGCGTATAATCCGGAGAACCGGTGGTATTAAATACAAATCCGTTCACAAAATGGGTATTCAGCAGATTTTGCACCCGCAGATAAAGAGAAGTCCGCAGATTAAAAATATGGAAAAATTTTTCAGCTCTTAAATCAACCAGAAAATAATCCGGTTTGCGCCCGGAATTGGTTTCCAGGTCTGCCAGAAAACCGGAACCCACCTGCGGGGTATAGGGCTGCCCCGAACCGAATCGTAAAATAGTGCTGATGGTGTAGTTGCCCGGTTTACTGAAAATGGCCGTGGCATTCAGAGTATGGCGCTGATCCCAATTAAAGGGAATCACCCGTGGCCGCGGATCTTTGCCGGCTTCGGCACGGTTGGCGGTTTCCCGTGGGTCGCTGGAATTCCCTTCGGCGAACTGCAGGGTGTAATCCAGGGTAGTGCTGATGGGTCCGATGGGACGCTGGTCAATTGCCAGGGTGAAGCCGGTTACACTGCCGAAGTCCACATTGGTAAAACGGGCATAATCGGCGGCTGCGTAGGTGGAAATTAACTCCACCCCCAAAAGATCGCGGATATCTTTAAAGAAGAAAGTCATATCTACCCCGATTTTCCCGGTGATGGCCTGCTTTAACCCGAATTCATATTGTACGGTTTTTTCCGGTTTCAGATTTGGATTGCCCAGCACTCCATAACTCACGCCGCCTTCCTGCAGGTCTTCCAGAACCAGGTAATTGGAATTGTTGTACAAATTGCCTAAACCCGGCAACTGGTAGAAATGGCCGTATGAAAAATGAAGGGAGGCGCTGGCGGACAACGGAAAGCTGAATCCCAGCCGCGGTGCCAGAGATGTTTTTATATCTGTGTTGATGGGATGTGATTCGGGAACGCCGGCTATGGAATTGGCGGGATTCCGCAAATCGCTGGGAAGGGTGGCATTGGCATCGAAATATTCGAACCGTGCGCCTGCCCTTAAAACCAGGTCGCGCCATTCGATGCGGTCCTGCAGGTAAATGGAAAATTGCCGCGGTTCATAATATTCCAGCTTGGGGTCTTCCGGCCGGGTGCCGATGTGCGGCTGCAATACAGTTACACCGCCGATGTTGGTGAATCTCAGAAATCCCGGGCTGCCAAAGGTAATTCCGGACTGCTGCCCCTGCAGGCCGGCTTCAATGAGGTGGGAGCGGGTTGCCTGCCAGGTGAGGTCCACTTTTCCGATGTAGCTGTCGGTAATCTGTTTGAATCTCCCCAATTCAACTCCTTCAATTACAGCGCCATTTTCATAATTGGCGTCTCCCTGTGGCGCACCGGCTGCAATGTAGCGGTAATCGAAAACTTTCTCGTATTTGTAATCGGTATATTTAAAATAATTCTGCCTTGCACTGAGTTTGTAAAACAGCCGGGGAGAAACGCTGTGGGTTAAATCCAGCCCGTGGGAGATGGAGGCGGTGGTCTGATCGTTTATAC